>NZ_JAKLJH010000020.1 GCF_023151265.1 Flavobacterium sp. | reverse complement strand
GCCATTGATAATGCGGCTAATACATTTTTTCGAGTAGTTTTTTTCATAATATTAGAAATAATTATTATACCCTATAAAAATAATAATTATTTCTAATACTACTATATTTATTAAAAAATTAATATTGATCAATTAAGTATTTAATTAAATCTGTTGTCGTAATTATACCTACCAATAACTCCTCTTCACAAACAGGAAGTGCATGAAATTCTTTTTTAGCTAAAATCTCAGCTGCTTCCTTTATTGTAGTATCAGGAGAGATAGCAACTATTTTTTTTGCCATTACTTGTTCAACGGTAAACATATTATAAACCGTTGTATCTACCACATCTTCATCGTCGTCGATTGCATCTGCAAAGGAAATACGGAGTAAATCGGTATAACTCAACATCCCAACAATCTTATTGCTATAAACAACCGGAATGTGTCGTATATGATGCTTTTTGAATAGCATTTCAGCTTTAGTTAAATCATCTGATAAATTTAACTTTACTACATTTTTTGTCATTATTGTTGACACAGGAACCTTTTGTTTCATGACCTTGAATATTTATTGACATAAAGTTACTCAATATTCAAACATCAAAACATGATTTATGTCAGATATTTAACTCTTATTCGTTAATAAAATATCTTTCATTGTAATTAATCATGTGCTTGACCTTCAAAAATATAGAAGGAAATTTTAGCTTAAACTCATCTGGAGACTCAAAGAAATACTCTAATAAAACTGCTACAAATTCAAACTGATTTTCATAAGCATAATCACGTAAAAAACCTGATTCAACTAAACGTTGTTTGACTTCAGGTTTTGAAACTACTCGGAATAAATTTTGAAGTGATTCGTTAAATAAAACAAAAGTTGCTTTATCACTTTTTAAGGCATAAATATGAAACGCATGAGTAAATTCATGTAATCCTAAGTTAAGGTTGTCATTTGTAATATCAATTCCTTCTTTGAAATGTTTCCATGAGAAAACAACACATTCCATTCTTGGATTAAATTCTCCTTTGTGGTAATTATCATTTTGTGAAGAATAATAAATGTCGGGATAAATAATAATTCGCTTAAAAAGAGGATTCAAATATTCGCGCATTCCAAAAGTTAACATTACATAAGTAGCAGATATAGTTACTTTCATTTCTTCGGTAACCTCTATATCTCTTCCTTCAAAATTATAATGCAAAATTAGCTTTGCTACTCGATGTTCAAAATAGTGTTTGTATTTTGGTCTTAATCGATTGTAAAACTGGAAATTTGAAGCTAAAATATGCTTACGTGAGTCGCTTAACTTTAAGAAATTAATATTAGCAAATACTACTAGAGGTTTTTTATAATTCCGTAGATAAACAATTTCGGTTACATAAAAGGCAAATGTAAAAAAAATTGCCGCAAAAGGCGCCACCACAACAAACATAGCAATGTAGTCAGCTAAAAACAATTCGTATTCAACAGGTGGCGTTTGCATAAGATTTTGAGACTGTTTTACAAATAACGTAAAATAATGTGTTTTAAAAAAAATAAACGTCAAGAAATCTTGACGTTTATTTGTGACCTCGAAGGGATTCGAACCCCCAACCCTCAGAGCCGAAATCTGATATTCTATCCAGTTGAACTACGAAGCCATTTTTTAAGAGAATAGAGCAAAGAAAAAAGAAGAAAGACCTCAATCTTTGCTCATTTATCTTTGCTCTTTCTTCTTATTTAAACTAAAAGTTTCTTTACAATTCCAGAAATTACTTTTCCTTCTGATTGCCCTCCAATTTGAGCTGTCGCTAAGCCCATAACTTTACCCATTGATGCAATTCCTGAAGCACCTGTTTCTGCAATGATTTTTGCAATGATTGCTTCTACTTCTGCTTCTGACAATTGAGCTGGCAAAAACTTCTCAATTACAGCAATTTGAGCTAATTCTGGTTCGGCTAAATCAGGACGGTTTTGTGCTGTGAAGATTTCTGCACTATCCTTACGCATTTTTACCAAACGTTGTAACATTTTGATTTCGTCTGCTTCTGATAAACCATCTGCTGCACCAGCTTCTGTTTTTGCTAAAATAATTGCTGATTTGATAGCTCTTAATGCTTCTAATGCAACTGAATCTTTTGCTTTCATGGCTTCTTTCATGTGATCCATGATTTTTACTTCTAAACTCATATATTTATGTTTATTGTTTAATTGTTATTTTTTGTTTCAGGTTTCAGGTTTCAAGTTTCAAGTTTCAAGTTTCAGGTTTCAGGTTTCAAGTTTCTGGTTTCTGGTTTCTGGTTATGCCTAGCTTTTACTCTCTATCCTCTTTTTTCTTTGCTACCCCAGATGGCAATGGAAAGCTTTTTTGAGTTATTGTGCGAATTTTTCTTTTTTTAAAAAGCGACCTAAGAAGCTCTTTTAAAAAATTAGAAAAATGGCATGATAACCAAAAAACTTGAAATGAACAGCTGGAAATAGGTTCTAAAAAATCTAATGCAAAAGTAATAAAAAAACCCGAAAATTGCTCTTCGGGTTTTAGGGGTAGGTTAGTTTGTAATAGATTAATCTACATTATCGTGAAGGAACGAATTGTTAGAACGAAGTTGGATATCATCGTTACTATCGATTCCTAATGACATTCTAGACTGATTGCTTGCGTTGTTTGGTGTAGAAGTTACATCAAACCCCATTCTTTTGTATGCTGGAACTCTTTCAAATTCATCAATTTGTGCATTGTTGTTGAATTTATGATTGAATTCTTTCATTTTTCTTTTACGTTCTTCAGCTCTGAATTTTAATGTTTCTTCGATTGACATTTCTAAAGGCGAAGTGTTATCTAATTGAGCTGCATCTTCAAACTTTTGAACATTTGTTTTCATGGTAAAGTTCAATTCCTCATCGATAGGTTCGTTAACTACTTCGATAGGTTTTGATGCTACTAACTCTTCTTCTTTTTCTAAATAATCTTCTAAAGAATATTTGATAATTCCGTTTTGATTTACTTCCGTTACTGGAACTACGTTGATAGGATCTTTTACTTCCATTTGACGTGTTTCTGGAGTTAACTCAAAAACAATAGTACTTTCTTGAGTTACTTCTTTTACTTCTTCTTTTGCAGCAAATAAATCGAATGAAAAACTGATTTCTTCTTCTTTAGCTACAACAAATTCAGGATCTTTTACTTCAATTTCTCTGATTTGTGGTGTGATAATTTCGAATTTTGGCGCTACATTTGGCGTAATTACTTCAAACTGAACGTCAATATTTTTGATTAATTCAGAAGTTGGAACTAAATCCATTGCTGGAGCTACTGGAGTATGAATTTCAAACTTTGGCTGCTCAACTTCTTCCTCTAAAGTGAAAACAATTTTTTGCTCTACCACTTCGTCACAAATTGGATTAATGATATCAGCTTTAACTTCTGTTTCAATTGGAGATTCAAAAATTGGTTCATTAACTGGAAGACTTGCAATTGTTTTGTTTAACAATTCGTGCACAATTTTTTGTTCGTCTTCTAATGAATGAATAATTTTCTTTGGCTCTGTATTTACGATTTCAGCTTGTTGCTCAATGTTAAAACCTGTAGCAATTACTGTTACCGAAATAGCTTCTCCTAAAGCTTCTTCTTCACCAACACCCATAATGATGTTTGCGTTGTAACCTGCTTCAGACTGAATGAAATCATTGATTTCTCCGATTTCATCGATTGTAATTTCGTTAGCTTCATCTGTTCCAGAAACAATTAACAACAACACGTTTTTCGCACCTGTAATTTTATTATCGTTTAATAAAGGAGAATCTAAAGCGCTTGAAATTGCTTGTTTTGCTCTATCAGAACCTGATGCAGTTGCAGAACCCATAATTGCTGTTCCGCTGTTTGACAACACGGTTTTAGCATCTTTAAGATCAATATTTTGTGTATAGTGATGTGTAATTACTTCAGCAATTCCTCTTGACGCAGTAGCTAACACTTCGTCAGCCTTAGAGAAACCTGCTTTGAAACCTAAGTTTCCGTACACTTCACGTAATTTATTATTATTGATAACAACTAAAGAATCTACTTGCTTACGTAAACGTTCTACTCCGGCTAACGCTTGCTCAGAGCGAACTTTTCCTTCAAATTGAAAAGGAATCGTAACAATACCCACTGTTAAAATGTCGCGCTCTTTTGCTAATTGCGCAATTACAGGAGCCGCACCCGTTCCAGTTCCTCCACCCATTCCTGCGGTGATGAAAACCATCTTGGTGTTGCTATCCAACATTTTTTCAATTTCAGCGATACTTTCTATTGCAGATTGTTGACCTACTTCAGGATTTGCTCCAGCTCCTAAACCTTCAGTAAGATTAACACCTAACTGAATTTTATTTGGTACTGGGCTATTTTGCAATGCCTGAGAATCAGTATTACAAACTATAAAATCAACACCTTTAATGCCTTGTTTAAACATGTGGTTTATGGCATTACTACCTCCACCTCCAACGCCAATTACTTTAATTACGTTAGATTGGTTTTTAGGTAAATCGAATGAAATGTTTCCAAATTCTGACATAGTATCTCCTTTTATTCTGCGTTATCTAAAAATTCTTTAATCTTATCAATGTATTTATCAAAAAACGAACGCTTGATTTTGTCATCTGTTGTCTCGTGTTTGATAGGTTGAGTTGCTTTTGGCTCCTCTTTTTCTTCCTCAATAATTGGCTCTTCAACCACAATTTGAGGGCGAACCACCACTACTGGTTCTTCTTTTTTCATTTCTACAAACGGAGTAGCACTTTTAGTATTATTTCTAATACTGTTCATTACTAATCCAACCGCTGTAGCATATAAAGGACTTGACAATTCTTCGTCTGAATCTCCAGCTAAATGCTCGTTTGGATAACCAATTCTAGTATCCATTCCAGTAATGTATTCAACCAATTGTTTGATGTGTTGCAATTGCGCTCCACCTCCAGTTAAAACAATACCTGCAATTAGTTTTTTCTTAGGATCTTCGTGTCCGTATAATTTAATTTCGGCATATACTTGTTCTATGATTTCCACCACTCTTGCGTGAATAATTTTTGACAAGTTTTTTAGCGAAATTTCTTTTGGCTCTCTACCTCTTAATCCCGGAATAGAAACAATTTCGTTGTCTTTATTTTCTCCTGGCCAAGCTGAACCAAAACGAGTTTTTAATAACTCTGCTTGTTTTTCGATGATTGAACATCCTTCTTTAATATCTTCCGTAATCACGTTTCCTCCAAAAGGAATAACTGCTGTATGACGAATGATTCCATCTTTAAAAATGGCTAAATCGGTTGTTCCACCACCTATATCAATTAAAGCAACTCCTGCTTCTTTTTCTTCCTGACTCAATACTGCATCAGCCGAAGCTAATGGTTCTAGTGTTAATCCAGATAATTCTAATCCGGCACTTTTAATACATCTTCCTAAATTGCGAATCGAAGCTGCTTGACCTACTACTACATGGAAACTAGATTCTAATCTTCCACCGTACATTCCGATAGGCTCTTTAATTTCGGCTTGACCGTCAATTTTAAACTCTTGTGGCAACACGTGAATAATTTCTTCACCTGGCAACATCGCTAATTTATGAACTTGTCCAATTAACGTATCAATATCAGCATCACCAATTACTTCTTCTGCATTTGGGCGACTGATGTAATCACTATGTTGAATACTACGGATGTGTTGTCCTGCAATACCTACAACTACATCATTAATTTTATAACCCGAATCATTTTCAGCATCGGTAACCGCTTGCTGAATCGACTGAATGGTTTGTGTAATATTATTTACAACACCTCTGTGAACACCTAAACTTTTTGATTTTCCTATTCCTAGAATCTCAAGCTTTCCGTATTCATTCTTCTTCCCTATCATTGCTACAATCTTAGTTGTACCAATGTCTAATCCTACTGCAATGTTGTCTTTGTTCATAACTTCACCTATTTCTTACAAACCACTTGTTGTGTAAACATCAAGTTTACTTCTTTATAATTTTTAATCAATGTATCTCTAATAGCATGATGGTAAAAAGCTTTATAATTCTTAAACTTTCTTTCCACATTTTTTGGTTGCCCAAATACTATTTTATAATCATAACTTCTGTTGGTTAATACCACATTTCCAGAAGGCATAATCCTAGCAGCCGTAATGTTTTTGCTCAAGAAATCATCTTTTTTGATTTCGTTAAACAACTTCAAAAATGGCTTACAATTTTCTCCACTTATTGCGCCGACAACCAGCGGAACACGTGCTGAAAAATTTTCCGATAATGACATTCTATCTCCTTTTGAATCAAGATAGTAACTATCAGCATCAGTAATAACTCTTACGATTGGGGTCTTTTGAGTAATACGCGTATTTAGAAATCCGTCTACTGTTGAAAAAACTTGTGCTTTTTCAATCATCTCGTGATCATCGAGAACAGTTTCTAAAGTATTCAAATCTAATTTATCTTTTTGGATTGTTGAAGCCCCTCCAAAATTTTGTATTAACAAGTTATTAACCATTTCATGTGTTAAAAACATATTCTCATTCGACTCAAATTTGATATCTATCTTACTGATTTTACGCTGACTATTCCTCTTCGAAGAAAAAGAGTACAGAAAAATCATAGCAAAAATGATTAACACCAAGCGAATAGTATGCCAATTAATTCTTCTCATGAAGCGCTTTTTTTTAGATCTTTTACTAGCTCACCAATGTCGCCCGCACCAATCGTTACAAACACATCGGCATCTGAATTTTCAAAAGCCGTGAACAACTCGTCTTTGCTGACTAATCTCTTATTTGGATTGTTAATTTTATTCAACAACCAAGTCGAATTTACTCCTTCCATTGGCAACTCGCGAGCCGGATAAATTTCCAATAATAAAACCTCGTCGAATTGACTTAAACTTTCTGCAAAACCATCTACAAAATCTTTCGTTCTACTGAATAAATGAGGTTGAAAAGCAGCGATGATTTTTTTACCCGGATACAATTCACGAACCGCTTGATGCACCGCGTTAATTTCGGTTGGATGATGTGCGTAATCATCAATATAAACCAATTTTTCTTCTCTAATTTGGAAAGAAAAACGTCTTCTAACTCCTTTAAAACTTGCTAATGCTGCAATGATTTTTTCATTGGAAACACCATAAGATTTCGCCATAGCAAAAGCTAACAAAGCATTAGTCAAATTATGATGACCTGGCAACCCAAATTTTACATTTTGAACTACTTCAGTTGGTGTTTTTACATCGAATACATAAAATCCGTTTTCAATTCGGATGTTTTGAGCAGAAAAATCTGCATCATTATTTACTCCAATCGTATTTCCTTCTAGTGGTAATCCTTTGATTATGTATAAATTTTCGCCTGGCGTTTTAGCTGCGAATTCTCTAAATGATTCTTCAATACTTGCTGCATCACCATAAATATCTAAATGGTCGGCATCCATTGAAGTTACACAAGAAACGTTTGGATGTAAATGCAAAAACGAACGATCAAATTCATCCGCTTCAACAACCGTAACTGTTTTTCCAGAACCGATTAAATTAGAATTATAATTTTCAACTATTCCACCTAAAAAAGCGGTAACATCAACACCACTTTCGTATAAAACGTGACCTAGAATACTTGAAGTTGTCGTTTTTCCGTGAGTTCCTGCAACGGCGAAGCAATATGTGTCTTTTGTAATGATTCCTAAAACTTCAGCACGTTTTTTAATGGTATATCCTCTTTCTATAAAATAATTCCATTCAGAATGTGAAACTGGAACGGCTGGCGTTACGATTACCAAGGTATTTTCAACATAGAAATCGGTTGGAATTAAGCTGATATTATCTTCAAAATGAATTTCTAAACCAATTTCTTGCAACTCATCTGTTAACTGCGTTGGTGTTTTGTCATAACCCACTACTTTTTTCCCAATGTATTGAAAATAGCGAGCAAGAGCACTCATTCCGATGCCTCCGATGCCGATGAAATAAACGTTATGTATTTGATTTAGATTCATATTATTTTGTTTCAGGTTTCAAGTTCCAAGTTTTAGAAATTGAAAACATTTAAACTAATTTCATTATTTCGTCTGCAATTTGCTTTGTAGCATTTGGCAGTGCTAATTTTTTTATGTTTTGACTTAATTCTGCTTGTTTCTTTTCGCTTGAAATTAAATCGGAAAAAACCGTTTCAAATTGCGTTTCTAATTCTGATTCTCTAATCAAAATAGCTCCGTTTTTATCTGAAATTGCTTTAGCGTTTTTTGTTTGATGATCTTCGGCAACATTTGGTGATGGAATAAAAATAGTTGGTTTTCCCACAATACACAATTCCGAAACGGATGATGCACCTGAACGAGAAATTACAATATCCGCAGCAGCATAAACCAAATCCATTCTATCAATAAAAGCTACTACTTGAACAGCCTCCCCAACCCCTCCAACAGAGGGGCTTTTATCGTTATACTTTTTATATTCGTCGAAATACAATTTTCCGCATTGCCATATTATTTGAATGTTTTGACTCAATAGAAAATCCAATTCTTTTTCAATCAATTGATTGATTCTTCTAGCACCTAAACTTCCACCTAAAACCAATAGTGTTTTTTTATTAGCATCTAATTTAAAATAAGCGATAGCTTCACTTTTGCTTGCTTCGTTTATCAAATCTTGACGCACTGGATTTCCAGTTAAAATCATTTTATCTTTTGGAAAAAATCGTTCCAAATTTTCGTAAGCGACACAAATTTTATTCGCTTTTTTAGCCAATAATTTATTCGTGATTCCTGGATACGAATTTTGCTCTTGAATAACTGTTGGAATACCCAACATTGATGCCACTTTCAAAACGGCTCCGCTGGCAAAACCTCCAGTTCCAATTACTACATCGGGTTTAAAACTTTTGATAATTCGGAATGAATTCCACATACTTGAAAGCAGTTTGAATGGAAACATCGCATTATCTAAAGTCAGTTTTCGTTGAATTCCCGAAATCCATAATCCTTTGATGGCGTAACCTGCTTGAGGTACTTTTTGCATTTCCATTTTATCTTTGGCACCTACAAAAAGAAACTCTGCTTCTGGAAAACGAGATTTTAATTCGTTTGCAATCGCAACAGCTGGATAAATATGTCCGCCAGTTCCGCCTCCGCTTATTATGAATCTTGGTTTTTTCATTACTTTTTATTTAAAACTGCGTTCATCGGATTTTGTCCGTTTACTAACACATCTCCGTTTTCATCTTCGATTAAAGATTCTCTAATCGAACTTTTAATATCGTTTATTTTTTGCTGATTTTCATCGGCTTCTTTCTCTTCATTCAAAGCCACTTGCGCATCAATAATTTGCTGTAAAGCTTCATCACGTTTGCGTTTTTCTTCTAAATCTAAAGCAACTTCTTCTTCTTTTTTGGTAACACTTAGAATAATTCCAACAGCGATACATGTCATCCAAATTGAAGTTCCTCCACTACTAATCAAGGGTAAAGGTTGCCCTGTTACTGGCAATAATTCTACGGCAACTCCCATATTCACAAATGCTTGAAATATGATTGGGAATCCGAGTCCGATGATTAATAATTTTCCGAATAAACTTGACGCTTTTTGAGCATTGATAACAAATCGAATTAATAACAACAAATACAATCCAATGATAGTTACTGCACCGACTAATCCCCATTCTTCCACAATAATTGCGAAAATAAAATCGGAAGAAGATTGCGGTAAGAAATTTTTCTGAACACTTTTTCCTGCTCCTAACCCAATTACTCCACCTGAAGCGATGGCGATTTTTGCTTTTTCAATTTGGTAATCATCTTCATTTGGGGTGTCTTTTGTAAAACGCTCGATACGATTCTCCCAAGTATTTACACGGCTAAAAAACTTATTATCTGGAAAAGCTTTTGCTAATAATATAAACAACAACATAGCTGAAACTCCCATCGCTAAAACATATCCTAAATATTTTAAAGGATATTGTCCGATGAAAATTAACATGCAAATCATTGCAAAAATTAAGGCTGTTGTAGAAAAGTTGGCAGGTAAAATCAATACCAAAACCGCTCCAACAGGCACCCATAATTCTAAAAATGATTCTTTAAACGAATATACTTTATCGCTAACTTTTGCTAAATAGCGCGCCACATAAACCATTATAACAATAAATGCCAAAGTAGAAGTTTGAAAACTAACTCCCACAAATGGAATTTGAATCCAACGACTGGCATTTGCTCCACCAATTTCTGTTCCTTTAAATAATGTGTAAACTAACAATAAGGCTACCAAAGGAATTCCAAAAATGGACAAGGCTTTGAAGTAATGATAGGGCATTTTGTGAATCCAATAAATAATCACAAAACCCAACAAAACATGGATAGCATGTTTAATTAAATGTCCGATAGTAGTTCCGTTTCCAATAACGTAAACTAAATTAGTACTAGCGCTATACACTGGCAAAAACGAGATAAGTGCCAATAGAAAAACTATGGCCCAAATGGTTTTATCTCCTCTTATTTTACCAATGATATCGAACATTTTGATGCGTTATTATAAATTGTAAATGGCTTGTTTAAATTGTTTTCCTCTGTCTTCGTAGTTTTCGAATAAATCGAAACTTGCACATGCTGGTGATAACAAAACGCTATCTCCTTTTTCTGCTAAACGTTGCGCTAATTGAACTGCTTCAGACATTGAAGTTGTTTCTACCATTACATCTACTACATTGTTAAATGCATTTATGATTTTTGTATTATCAACACCCAAACAAACGATAGCTTTAACTTTTTCACGAACTAATGGCATTAATTCATCATAATCATTTCCTTTATCAACACCACCTACAATCCAAACGGTTGGAGTATTCATACTATCTAAAGCATAAAAAACCGAATTCACATTCGTAGCCTTAGAGTCGTTAATGTACTGTACACCTTGAATCTTTAATACTTTTTCTAATCGGTGCTCTACTCCTTGGAAATTAGTCAAACTTTCTCTGATAGTTTGTTTTCTAATGTTCAACAATTGCGCCACAGCAGTTGCTGCCATTGCATTTTTAATGTTGTGTTTTCCTTCTAGTGCTAGTTCGTTGATTGGCATAGTAAATAATTCGTTTTTAATGGTACTGTTGATGTTGTTGTCTTCTATATATCCTCCGTCGTTTTCAGGTTTTCCTGTTAATGAAAAAGGAACTTTATTTGCTTTAATTTTGTTGTTTTTTAACCAATTTTGAATCGCTTCGTCTTCATTATCATATATCAAATAATCGGCTTCTGTTTGATTTTTTGTAATTCTAAATTTTGAATTGATGTATAAACTGTAATCGTAATTGTATCTGTCTAAATGGTCTGGGCTAATATTTGTAATAATCGCGATGTGTGGCTTGTAATTGATTATACCATCTAATTGAAAACTACTCAACTCTAACACATAAATATCGTGCTTGTTCTCGGCCACTTGCCAAGCGAAGCTTTTTCCAATATTTCCCGCTAATCCAACATTCAATCCACCTTGTTTTAACAAATGATAGGTTAAAAGCGTTGTCGTTGTTTTTCCGTTGCTTCCTGTGATTCCAACCGTTGTTGCATCCGTAAATTGAATAGCAAACTCGATTTCAGAAATTACTGGAATTCCTTTTTCGATAAGCTTTTTTACGATAGGAGCTTTTTCGGGAATTCCTGGACTTTTCATTACTACATCGGCATTCAGAACTAATTCTTCTGTATGCTTTTCATCTTCCCAAGCGATTCCATTAATGGTAAGAACTTCTTTGTAATTTTCTTTTATTTTTCCAAAATCCGACACAAAAACATCGTATCCTTTTTTCTTTCCTAAAATGGCGGTTCCTACTCCACTTTCGCCTCCGCCTAAAACTACCAGTCGCATCTTATCTTAATTTTAAAGAAACCAGTGAGAAAATCGCTAACAGAATTCCGACAATCCAAAAGCGGGTTACAATTCTACTTTCGTGATAGCCTTTTTTCTGATAATGGTGATGCAATGGTGACATTAGGAAAATTCGTCTTCCTTCTCCGTATTTCTTTTTGGTATATTTAAAATAACTCACTTGTAGAATTACCGATAAATTTTCGGCTAAGAAAATTCCGCAAACTACTGGAATCATTAATTCTTTACGAATAGAAATGGCTATTACAGCGATGATTCCACCAATAGTTAAACTTCCAGTATCGCCCATAAATACTGATGCTGGATACGCATTATACCAAAGAAATCCAACCAAAGCTCCAACGAAAGCGGCAATATAAACCGTCATTTCACCTGAATTTGGAATGTACATAATATTCAAATAATCAGAGAAAATGATATTACCCGAAACGAACGTGAACAATCCGAGCGTTAGTACCGAAATTGCGGAAGTTCCTGCGGCTAAACCATCGATTCCATCGGTTAAATTTGCTCCGTTTGAAACTGCTGTGATAATTAAAATTACCATTGGAATGAAAATCAACCAAGCATAATTTTTATAATCATCTCCCATAAATGAAAGTACTTCTGCATAGTCGAATTCGTTATTTTTCATAAACGGAATCGTTGTTGCGGTAGATTTTTCTTCTAAATCTGCTGGTTTGATGTTGTTTTCGATTTTTACTCTTGAAGTTAAAGTGTCTTTTCTAACCGTAACATCTGGACTAAAATATAAAACAGTTCCAACGATTAAACCTAAACCAACTTGCCCAATAACTTTGAAAATTCCTTTTAAACCTTGTTTATCTTTCTTGAAAATTTTGATATAGTCATCAATAAAACCGATGGTTCCCATCCAAAGTGTGGTTACAATCAATAAAATGATGTAAATGTTATTCAACTTCGCCAATAACAAAACCGGAATTAAAGTCGCCAAAATGATGATAATTCCTCCCATTGTTGGCGTTCCTGCTTTAGCGGTTTGACCTTCTAAACCAAGTTCACGAACGGTTTCACCTACTTGTTGATTTCTCAAATAGTTGATGATTTTTTTACCGTAAATCGTAGCAATTAACAACGACAAAATAAAAGCTAATGCCGAGCGAAAAGTAATGTATTGAAACACTCCTGCTCCAGGAACATCAAAGGCTTTGTCTAAGTATTGAAAGATGTAATATAACATATTGTTTGCTTAGTTTTAAAGGTTAATTATTGGCTTTTATTTGTTTAATTGTTGTAATAATTCGGTTACTATTTGCAAATCATCAAAATCATGACGGACTCCGTTTATTTCTTGATAAGTTTCATGACCTTTTCCTGCGATAAGAATAATATCATTTGGATTTGCCAATTGACAAGCGGTTTTAATGGCTTGTTTTCTATCTAAAATCGAAACTGTTTTCTTGAAATTTTGAGGCTCTACTCCTTTTTCCATTTCTTCGATAATTGTTTCAGGATTTTCGGTTCTTGGATTATCTGACGTAAAAATGGCTTTGTCGCTCATTGATGAAGCAATGTGAGCCATAATTGGTCTTTTGGTTTTATCTCTATCGCCACCACAACCAACAACTGTAATTAATTGTTCGTTTTTTGTACGAATATCTTCAATGGTTTTTAATACATTTTCTAAAGCATCTGGTGTGTGGGCATAATCTACAATTGCGGTAATTTTAGAATCGGAAACAATAAACTGGAATCGTCCTGAAACACTTTCTAATTCTGAAAGCAAACGTAACGCTTCTACTTTTTCGATTCCTAATTCTACTGCAACTCCGTAAATCGCTAATAAATTATATGCGTTGAACGAACCGATTAATTTCACCCAAACTTCATTATCATTGATTTTCAACAACAATCCTGATAATTGATTTTCTAAGATTTGCGCTTTGTAATCGGCATACGATTTTAAAGCGTAAGTCAATTTCTTAGCTTTTGTATTTTGCAACATTACCAAACCATTTTTATCGTCGATATTGGTAATTGCAAAAGCAGATTTTGGTAAATTATCAAAGAATGATTTTTTTACATCTCTGTATTCAGCAAACGTATTGTGGTAATCTAAATGATCGTGTGATAAATTGGTAAAAACACCACCTTCAAAATGTAAGGCTTCGGTTCTTTTTTGATGAACGCCATGCGAAGAAACTTCCATAAAGCAAAATTCGCAACCTTCTTGCACCATCAAATCTAAATACTTGTTGATAGTTAAAGAATCTGGAGTTGTGTGTGTTGCTTTGAATTCTTGTTCGTCAACCATAATTTTTACGGTTGATAACAATCCAACTTTGTAACCTGCTTTTTTGAATAATTGATATAATAATGAAGCAATCGTTGTTTTACCATTCGTTCCTGTTACACCAACTAATCTGATATTTTCAGAAGGATTTTCGTAGTAATTAGCTGCCAAAAAAGCTAAAGCTTCGTTAGAATCTTTTACTTTAATATAGGTAACACCGTTTACAATTACACTTGGAAATTCTTCACAAATTACCGCAATCGCACCCAAACTTAATGCTTTTTCAATATAATCATGACCGTCAGAAAGCGTTCCTCTGATGGCTACAAAAACATCGTTCAATTCAATTTTTCTCGAATCGAATTCAATTTTTGAAACAGTAATATCGGTAGCTCCATGAACTGCTTCAATGTGTACTTTATATAATATGTCTTTTAATTGCTTCACGATAATTCGATTATAATAGTTTGATTTTTGTTAAAAGCTTGCCCCGATGTTAGTGATTGTTTTTTTACTTTTCCCACACCAATAACTTTTACTTTTAATCCTAAATTTTCTAACAAAGACACAGCGTCCATACCGTCCATTCCTTTTACATTTGGAATAATTCGCTCTTCTTTTTCTACTTTTTTATAATATTCTGAATAGTTTTTTTCTTGAGAAACTACTTTAGCATCGATGTTTTTTACATGATTTGTTGATGGAGAATCAGTAAATATTTTTTGTGCGATTCTTTTAAAAACGGGTCCAGCAACATCGGCTCCGTAATATCCAGCGGCAACATTTGGTTTGTGAACTACTACGATACAAGAATATTTAGGTTCGTCTGCTGGAAAATATCCAACAAAAGAAGAAGCATAATATAATTTTGATTTGTCTTTATAATTCACCTGAGCTGTTCCTGTTTTTCCAGCCATTGAGAAATCTTTCGAATACAATTTAGAACCCGTTCCTTTCTTTACTACATTTTCCAAAACGGCATGAACTTTATCTAAAGTTTCTTGTGAACATATTTTTGGATTGATTACTTGGGTGTCAAATTTCTTGATGGTTTTATTCCATTCTTTGATTTCGCTTACGAAAATTGGTTTTACCATTACTCCATCATTAGCAACTGCGTTATATAATGTCAAAGTTTGCAACGGAGTTACTGATAATCCATAACCAAAAGCCATCCATGGTAAAGCTACTCCCGACCAACGATTTGTTCCTGGCTGAGGAATAACTGGAATTCCTTCTCCTTTTATTGGCAAACCAAGAGGCTTATTTAATCCGTAACTGTTGATTCTATCTACAAATTGTTTTGGATTACTCTTGTAACTATCATAAACTGATTGTACTAAAATGGTGTTGGATGACAACTCAAATCCTCTTGCTAAAGAAATTTTTCCGTAACCTTTTCCATTAGAATCTTTAACAGATCTTCCATAATATTGAATTCTACCTCCATTTGAATCATAAACCGTACTCGTATCCGCTTTTTTGTCATCTAAAACCGCAATCAAATCCATTAATTTGAATGTTGAACCTGGTTCGTGAGATTCTGCAATTGCATAATTTTGAGTTTCATAATATGAACCATCATCTGCTCTTCCTAAATTTGAAATGGCTTTAATGTGTCCTGTTTTGGTTTCCATAACCACCACACAACCGTGATCAGCGCTGTAATGTTCCAATTGCTTCAATAAGGCATGATGTGCAATATCTTGAATGTAAACATCAATCGTTGAAATAATATCATAACCATCTTGAGGCTCTTTTTCATTTACATCGCTAATAGGTTTCCACTGATTTTTTGCAATTTTTTGCATCATTCTGTGGCCGTTTTTTCCGTTTAAATAATCGCGAAAAGCGTATTCCAAACCTTTACCATCTTCATTTGAACGTTCGTAACCAATAGTTCTTTTTGCTACCAAACCAATTGGGTGTTCTCTTACTATTTTTTGTTCAATGATGATTCCGCCTTTGTTTGCTCCTTTATTAAATAATGGAAACGATTTCAAACGCATTTGTTCAGTATAGCTTAATTTTTTTGCAATAAAAACATAGCGACTTTTATTAGCTCTCGCTTTTTGCAATTTAGCTTGATAATGTCCGGATGATTTTCCAAACATAACCGATAACGAATCTGAAAGTGCTTGAATATTTTCTTTGAAATGCTCTGAAGATGGTGCCACCGCATCAAAATAAATCGTGTATTCTGGAATTGATGTTGCTAATAAACTTCCGTCAGCAGAATATACATTTCCTTTATTTGCTGGAATAGTGAAATTCTTAACGGTTCTTTCTTTTGCTAATTTTCTGTAATAAGGCCCTTCAACCCATTGAATATTGTTAAGTTTTATCAAAATAAATACAGCCATTATGAAAAACATAACAGCTACAAAATACATGCGATACGATATTTTTTTATCTTCTATTGCCATATTTTTAATTTATCCCAAAAACTTTTTTTACTTTCTTTATCTTCAACAACGATTTTTACTGGCGGAACTTCGGAAGGCAAAATATTTCGTGATTCCATTTTCTTTGCTACCGTAGATTCCATTTTTAATTTCATCAATTCAGAACGACGGTCTACAAATTCAGAACGCAATTCTTTAACTTGATTGCTTAATTCAGTAATTCGGTAATTTTTTTCATCGTATTGATGATTATTTGCAATAGCAACCATTCCTAAAACCACAAGAAAAACAATAAATTTCCAGTTCTTAAGAGCATCATCACTAACAAGAAACTTGGCTTTTAATAAACTGTAAATTCCGTCTTTCATACTTTATAATTTTTCGGCTACTCTTAATTTTGCGCTTCGTGCTCTATTGTTTATTGCAATTTCTTCTTCGGTTGGTACGATTAGTTTTTCGATGGTTTTAAAAGGAACTTCAAAATTTCCGAAGAAATCACGTTCTGGTTCTCCTTCAAACATGCCGTTTTTTACAAAACGCTTTACCAATCTATCTTCTAATGAGTGATATGAGATAACACTCAATCTTCCGCCTGGTTTTAGAATCTCTAATGATTGTTCTAAAAATTCTTTCAACACATCCATTTCTTGATTGACTTCAATACGAATGGCTTGGTATATTTGAGCCAAAATTTTATTGCTTTTATGTCCAGGTAAAAATTTCGCCAAAACTTTTTTCAATTCGTCCGAATTACGGATTTCTTTATCTTTTCGAGCGGTTACGATTACATTTGCCATCGCTCTTGCGTTTTTTAATTCGCCATAATCAAACAAAACTCTTGCAATATCTTGTTCATCGTATTCGTTTACTACGTGATATGCACTGATATCGCCTTTTTGATTCATTCGCATATCCAATTCGGCATCAAAACGGGTTGAAAAACCTCTTTCAGCTACATCAAATTGGTGTGATGAAACGCCTAAATCAGCTAAAATTCCATCTACTTGCTTAATTCCGTGGAAACGTAAAAATCGTTTTATAAATCTAAAATTTTCGTTGATTAAAGTAAATCGCTCGTCGTCAATTGCATTTTTTAAAGCATCTAAATCTTGGTCGAAAGCGAATAGCTTTCCATTTTTACCCAAACGACTCATAATTTCTCTCGAGTGACCGCCACCACCAAAAGTAACATCCACATACACACCATCAGGATGAATATTCAATCCATCAACTGTTTCTTTTAACAATACTGGATTATGATATTCCATCTTCGTCGTCATTAAAATTACCCATTACTTCTTCTGCCAAATCTGCGAAATCACCCACAGCGTTTTCAATCGCATTTTCGTATTTATCTTTATCCCAAATTTCGATAATATTGATAGCTGAATTCAATACAACATCTTTATCTATTTGAGCAAAAACCACTAAATCTTTCGGAATTAAAAGTCGCCCTGTTGCATCAATCTCAATCATTTTAACTCCTGCTGTAAATCTTCTGATAAAATCGTCATTCTTTTTATTGAAACGATTTAGCTTATTGATTTTCAACATCATTTTATTCCATTCCGCCATTGGAAATAACTCCAAACACGGCTGAAAAACCGAACGTTTTAACACGAAACCTTCCTCTAAAGAACCCAATTGTTTCTTTAGCGACGTAGGTAGCATCAGCCTTCCTTTGGCATCCACTTTACACTCGTATGTTCCGATTAATGTTTTCAACTTTTTCTTTCGATTAGAATATGGACAAATTTAGAAAAATTTTACCACTTTTTACCACAAACTACCACTTTGTTAATAAGTTTTTAGATTTTAAAACGCTGTTTTCCACTTTTAACAAAATATTATTTGCAAAATCAAGAATTGAGAAGATTTGGAGCTTTAAAATCAACTAAGCCGATTTACACTATTTTAGTTAAAATTTTAATAAAATTGTTGATAACTAACATTTTACAAGCTGTAAAAGCACGAAAATTAGCCTTTCATTTTTTTCTTTACTTTCTTCAATAAAATAGTATATTTGTCAATCATTAGAACTAATACCTTAAGTGGAATTTATGTTAAGAAAAGAAAAAAAATACACCTATTTTGAAGCTGGCGAAGGAACCCCAATAATCATTCTTCATGGTTTAATGGGCGGCCTTAGTAATTTTGATGGTGTGGCTAATTTTTTTCCTCCTAAAGGATATAAAGTGGTAATTCCAGAATTACCTATTTACACACAAAATATTTTAAAAACCAACGTTAAAGCCTTTTCAAAATTTGTAAAAGACTTTATTGTTCACAAAGGATTTGATCAAGTAATTCTTGTTGGAAACTCGTTGGGCGGACATATTGGTTTGTATTTTACTAAAATGTATCCAGAACTTGTAAAAGCATTAGTTATTACAGGAAGCTCTGGATTATATGAAAGTGGAATGGGTGAAAGTTACCCAAAACGTGGTGACTATGAATACATTAAAAAGAAAGCCGAAGACGTTTTTTATAATCCAGAAATAGCAACTAAAGAAATTGTTGACGAAGTTTTTGCAACAGTTAATGATAGAATCAAATTGATTAAAACTTTAACAATTGCTAAGAGTGCTATTCGTCATAATATGGCGAAAGATTTACCAAAAATGACTACTCCAACTTGTATTATTTGGGGAAGAAATGACAAAGTAACACCACCAAATGTAGCTGAAGAGTTTGATAAATTATTACCAAATTCTGAATTATTTTGGATTGACAAATGTGGACATGCTGCCATGATGGAGCATCCAGAAGAGTTCAATCAAATTTTGTTTGATTGGTTACAAAAGAAGAATTTATAATAGTTCCCCTTTTTGGGGAATTTTATTTTATAGCTTATGAAAATTAATACCGCCGAATTCGTAATTAGTAATTCAGAAGTAGACAAATGTCCAAAAGATCGCTTACCTGAATACGCATTTATTGGTCGTTCCAACGTTGGGAAATCATCATTGATTAACATGTTGACCAACCATAAAAATTTGGCAAAAACATCGTCAAAACCAGGAAAAACACAGTTAATCAATCACTTTAAAATAAATAATAATTGGTTTTTAGTGGATTTACCAGGTTATGGTTATGCCCGAGTTTCTAAGAAAACTAAAGCTGTTTTCCAACAATTTATTATGGATTATTTTGAACAAAGAGAGCAATTAGTTTGCGCCTTTGTTTTAATCGACATTCGATTAGAAGCTCAAAAAATTGATTTAGAATTCATGGAATATTTGGGAGAAAGCGAAATTCCGTTTGCGATTATTTTTACCAAATCAGATAAACTTGGAAAAAACAAGGTCAACAATCATGTGGAAGCTTACAAGAAACAATTGTTAGCTGGTGACTGGGCGGAAATGCCTCCTTATTTTGTTACCTCATCATTGGAAGCTATTGGAAGAGAAGGAATTTTAGAATATATCGGTCAAATTAATGAAGATATTTTTAAAGATAATGGATTTGTTTAAAAAATAAATCCAACAAAAAAGTCGCTATTTCTAGCGACTTTTTTTATGCTTTTAAATCCATTTTTTCAGCGAAGTAATCACAGAAATCGCGCATGGTATCTGACATTTTCTCATCGGCAGTTGCGCGTTGAAAAGTATCCGCCATTGCAACTAATGTTTGGTGAAAGAATTGTTTCATTTCATCAACTGGCATATCTTTTGTCCATAAATCTATACGAAGGGTTTCTTTTGCTTTGCTATCCCAAACTGATAACAACATTGCTTTTGCTTCTTCTTGCTCTACGCCACCATCTTGTGCTGTCCATAATAATTTATCAGGAACGTTATTTTCATCTAAACCTACGGTGATTTTTATATCTGATGTTTTCATATTTATTGCTTCTTTGGTTTGTATTTTGAATTATCGAAGATGGTTTTAGCATCCATTGCTAATAATTGCTCTAAAGTTACATCATCATTGTTTTCCATATAACTTCTAACGATTTGCCAGCCTAACCATTGCCCCACTCTTCCTGGTGTTTGATTGTCAATTTCAATATAAAATCTTGAAAACGGAGCTGGTTTTATAAATCGTAATTCATTCTTAGGATTGGAATCGAATAATAATTTATTTT
This sequence comes from Flavobacterium sp., assembly GCF_023151265.1. Lineage (GTDB taxonomy): Bacteria > Bacteroidota > Bacteroidia > Flavobacteriales > Flavobacteriaceae > Flavobacterium. The sequence goes on along the minus strand of NZ_JAKLJH010000020.1, from coordinate 6,360 downwards.
CAACCAAATTACTCCACATGTAATATTCATTTTCTTGACAGAATTTGATTTGCATATCGGTATAACCAATTTTATCAGCATCTGAATATTCTGGAATTAACTTATCTTTCATGTACAATTCTTTTCCATAATAAATCATAGCAGACAATAAAGTTCTATCTGTTGGCGAAGCAATTTTTCCGTAACAAAAACTAGTTACTAAATTTGGTAAAATTTGATTTCGCTCCATTTCTGGCTTTTTAAATTCTGGAAAATCCACGTAAAAACGGTGGTCTTTTCCTAAATAACAATCTAACGAAATTAATGCCAGCGTATCAGTATAAAAAACTCTTCCATCTGTATCTACTTCATTAATTAAAGTAATAACGCGAGGTGTTTTGTACTTTGGAAAATAATATTGCACATGCGCAAATAGTTTTTCTAAGTCGGTTTCAATTTTTCCTAATTCAGGATATTGCATTTGAACTTCACTGTAAAGCTCTTTCAACAATGGATCCTTTAATTTATTAATTAATATTGAATCTGGAATATGCGATGGGAAAAAATACGGATATTGTGCTTTTACTTTTTGTAAATCTTCTGGTTTTGAAGTCCAAAAAATTCTATCAAAACGTTCTACTTTAAATTCAATTGGAATTTTAGCTACTGCCTCTTCTACTTTACTCTCTTCTTTGCATGAAAATAGAGAAATTGCTACAAGGGCAAATAATAATTTCTTCATATAGTGTATTTTTTATACTTTTATCGAACCAAAATTAGTTTGCAAATATACAGTTATCGACTTATAAATTTTCATAAAAAAATGACAAATTCCAACAACTTTCAAGCCGAGAAAATCAACCAACATATTGTAAAATGGTTACTCGATTATGCTACTAACGCAAAAGTAAAGGGTTTTGTTGTGGGAATTTCGGGTGGAATTGATAGCGCACTAACATCTACCTTGTGTGCACAAACAGGTTTACCAACACTTTGTGTTGAAATGCCAATTCACCAAGCAGAAAGTCATGTAAATAGAGCCAACGAACATATTGACCAATTAAAAAAACGTTTCCCAAATGTTTTTAACGAAAGAGCCGATTTGACTCCCGTTTTTGAAACGTTTAAAAACCAAGTTCCGTCTTCAGAAAATGAAGCTGTTTTGAATTTATCGTTAGCCAATACTCGTGCGCGTTTGCGAATGACAACTTTATATTATTTTGCAGGAATTCACGGCTTATTAGTTGCAGGAACTGGAAATAAAGTAGAGGATTTTGGTGTAGGATTTTTTACAAAATATGGCGACGGCGGCGTTGATATTAGTCCGATTGCAGATTTAGTAAAAAGCGAAGTACAATTACTTGCCGAATTTTTACAAGTTCCAAAAAGTATCTTAAAAGCCAAACCAACAGATGGTTTGTTTGGAGACGACAGAAGCGACGAAGATCAGATTGGCGCTGATTACAACGAGCTGGAATGGGCTATGAATCAAGTAGAAAACGGAAAAACTATTGAAAATTTTTCGGGAAGAGAAGCCGAAGTTTTTAAAATTTACAAAAGGCTTAATACAATCAATCAACACAAAATGAATCCTATCCCAATTTGTCAAATTCCGAAAAATCTTAAATAATTATCTTCATAATTAACAAGTATTTACATTTTTTTTTAGTAACTTTGACCTTATATTACGAATAATATAATTTTTTAGTTATGATCAAAATAGGTATAGCAGACAGTTTACCTGTTGTAAGCCATGGATTACAGTCGTATTTTCATGGTAACAGCAGAATGGAAGTTATTGCATCGGCTAAAAACTTAGAATCTTTACTTTCACTTTTAGAAGCAAAACGTTGTGACATTCTTATTCTCGATGTAGAATTAGATGGTTTGTCGAGCATTAGAGACATCAAAAGCTTGCTGAAAGATTTTCCTGAAACAAAAATTGTTTTGTTTACAAATGTTTCCGAACAAATGTATGCCCCAACAGCAATTAAAGCAGGAGTCTCAGCTTACGTTTCCAAAAAAAGTGATTTAAAAGATCTAGAGGCTACAATAACAAAAGTAACAGAAGGCAAAGTCATCTTTAGCGAAACTGTTAAGAAAAGCATTGAAATGCTTAGTAAAGGGAAAAAATCGGAGCGTTTGTTCAAGAAATTATCTACTAGAGAAATCGAAGTACTACGCTACCTTAACGACGGTAAGAAAAACAAAGAAGTTGCTCAAATTCTTGGTTTGGATGAAAAAACAATCAGTACGTACAAGTTGCGCTTGTTGGCAAAATTAAATGTAACCAACTTAGTAGACTTATTAAAAAAAGCAAAAGATTTAGATGTAATTTAATTGTATCTTGATAAAACTCTACCCAAGTTTTTAGAAAAGATATGTGTTAACCCCAAATAAGCCATTACCATTTCCAGAGTTTCTGAATTATCAGAGTTCACGTCGGTTGAAATTGAATTTTTCAAATCGTCGATAATGTTATTGACTAAATACCATCGCAATGTGATAATCGTCTCGGTTACGTATTGGCTTATCGTGGTTTCTTTTTGTTTTACATAGATTTGTTGTACTTCCCAATTGTGTAATACCTCACGTTCTTCATTCATAAGAATCGTGGTGACTTCTTGCGCTAATTCCTCAGGTAATTGCATCAAGTATTTATCCAATTCAAAAACCTCATTTTCATTAAAATACGCAATTAAATGATTAAAAATTGCTTTAAAAATTGGGTTAGCTAATTCTACCTCATCTTCTTGTAAACTCAAATAAACACGTTGATATACTTTGTAATTATTTTGCTCTTTTACTTCAACCATTTCTCCATCTTCATTTTGAGCTAAAATAGTATCTTCAAACTCTACTTCTTTGTCACCATACAACAACAAAATCTGAATGATTTTATGTTCCAATTCGTATTGAATATCTACTTTAGTTGTTGGCTGAGCAATATCGTTTCTTACAACTTCAAAAGCTTTTTGTTCTTCTTTATATTGTTTATTAGCTTCCGATACATCTTTCTTTACTAATTGCGCTAATGTATTAAAAAGTACATCTTCGGAAATATCCATGATTCGGGAACATTCCTTAATGTAGACTTCTCTTTTAATTCGGTCTGGAATTTTAGAAATACTGATGACCATATCACGAATTAAATCCGCTTTTTTGATTGGATCATTTTTGGCTTCTTGCATCAATAAAGACGCTTTAAACTGAATGAAATCTTTGGCATTATCTTCAAAATATTGCAACAAATCTTCATACGAAGTTTTTCGTGCAAAACTATCTGGGTCATCGCCATCAGGAAACGTACAAACTTTTACGTTCATTCCTGCTTCCAAAATCAAATCGATTCCACGAATCGAAGCTCGAAGTCCAGCCGCATCACCATCAAAAAGTACCGTTATATTTGGCGTTAAACGATTAATTAAACGAATTTGATCAGGCGTTAAAGCTGTTCCAGATGAAGCTACAACATTTTCAATTCCCGCTTGATGCATTTGAATTACATCCGTATAACCTTCTACCAAATAACAATTATTCAGTTTAGCAATAGATTGCTTCGCATGGAAAATTCCGTATAAAACTTTACTCTTGTGGTAAATATCACTTTCAGGTGAATTCAGGTATTTTGCAGCTTTTTTATCATTGGTCAAAATACGACCTCCAAAACTTTGAATCGGTCGAATTGCTTGTCTTCCTTAACAATTGAGAGTCCGGTTTTATCTAAATATTCTAGTTTATATCCTTTTCCGAGTGCTTCTTTGGTAAAAGCATCCCAAGATTCAGGCGAATATCCTAATCCGAATTTCTTAATCGTATCGGAAGTAAAACCACGTTCTTTAAAATACGATAATCCGATAGCTTTTCCTTCTTCGGTTTCTAGTAGAGTATGATGAAAATATTTCTGAGCGAATTCGGAAACCAAATACATACTCTCTTTTTCATTGGCTTGCGCTACATCTTCATCGGTTTGAACCGTTTCTTCAATCTCAATATTGTATTTTACCGCTAAATATTTGATTGCTTCTGGATACGTAAAATGTTCGTGCTCCATTAAAAAAGTCACGGCATTTCCTCCTTTTCCAGAGGAAAAATCTTTCCAAATTTGTTTCACAGGCGACACCATAAACGAAGGTGATTTCTCGTTCACAAACGGCGACAATCCTTTCAAGTTACTTCCGGCGCGTTTGAGTTGTACAAAATCACCAATAACCTCCTCAACTCGGGCGGTTTCAAATACTTTTTCTATGGTGTCTTTTGATATCAAACTTAACGTTAAGGTGTTTAACTGTTGAATTGCTTAGAAACTAAGTCAAATTATGCTTGACAAAATTAAATCTCTAAATTTAAAGTGGCAAGTTACAAAGTTTTTAAAAAATACAGCTATTAGCACCTAAATCATTTAAAAACAAAAAAAGCACTTCATATGGCTGAAGTGCTTTTTTAAACAGAGAACTTAACTTAACCCTAAATTTAATTAAAATCAAAGCGTAATCCTAATGAAACGTTGTTTTGATCTATATTATTGTTCTTGAACATCGGATTTAAGTCATATTTAACATATAGACTGGTTTGACCATATCCTAAATAAGCACTTAAGCCGTAAGTAAAGTCAGAAACATTGAAATCTCCTTTTTGTTTTTCTTTTACTTTAATGTCGTCTGCTTCGTATTTTAAAATTTGTTTTGACTTGATGCGAACACCTCCATAACCTCCAATTCCTAAACGAACCGACTCGTGTGTTCTGAAGTCTGTTTTTGTCCCGTCTTTTGAAAGTTTTTTTGGTGTAAAATCGAATTCTAAATGCAATGGCGCTGTTAAATACACATTTCTAAAACGAGAATCATCTAATTTTATAGTTGATGTAACTAAATCTGTTTGATTACCATTTTTAACAAAATAACGATTATCCGTAGGACGAAGATTGTTATACATTAATGAAAGTCCGTATTTAGCGTGAAGCAAATTGTTGTTTTTGAAAATTCTTGAATTGTAAGTAATCCCCCATTCATAAAAATGCGAACCCCAAACTCTGTAATCTGAATCTTCTAGATTTTCACCCTCAGTAATTACATTATTTAAACCAAATGCAAAAACAAATTGTGATGTTGTTCTTTTAGATTTTCTTTCAGCTTTGTCTTTTTCACCATTGTAGATTTTCATGGAACCTAAATTGATTTCGGTTTTATTTTTACCGATTGAATCATTTTTATTTCCTCCTAAAATAATAGTTGTACCACCTCTTTTAGATTCTTCGACAGAATCTACAATTTTTCCATCTACTTTGTCTTGTACCAATTGTGCTAATTTAGCTTCTTCAATAGCTACTTTAGTTTCGATGTTTTTTGCGCGTTCTTCTGCAATTTTTAGTTTTAACTCTTGTCCTTTTTCTGCAGATATTTTACCTTCTTTAACTTGCAAATCAATGGCTTCAACTTCTTTTTTTAAAGCGTTTTTCTCTTCGGTGGTAATCATTTCGATGTTATTCGCGATTTCTTTGGCTTGTTGCTCAAATGTTTTTTCTTGCGCAACCGCTTTTGTTAGGAAACTAAACACAATAACGATGGTGTACAAAATAATTTTTTGCATGACTGTTTGATTTTTGATTAATGATGATTTTTATTATTCGTAATTTCTATTGGCTAATGCCGATTTGGCATCTTTAAACTTTCTATTTAACTTATCTAAAGTAGTTTCTCTGTGATTTTCGTCTAATTCTTTTTCAACGTTTGTTAGTAACGAATTAGCATCTACTTTCATTTTATGCTTTGTACTTATTTTTTTATCTGAGGTGATTACTTTTTCACCTGTTTGAACTTCGGCTAATAAATTTTCTGGAGAAACGTATTTGTATGAATTGGGAGTTGGGAGTTGGGAGTTGGGAGTGATTTTTTCTTCCAAAACACTTTCTGACTTTGTCTCTTTATTTGTTTCGACTGATTTTATATTTCTTGCCGGCTTTGATTTATTTATTTCATTCTGAACCAAAACAGATTTTACATTTTCAACTGAAATTTCATTTATTTTATTGGATTCAACCGTGTCAATTTCTTCGTTGATAGTTGTTACAATTGGTGTTGAATTATTAATTTTTGTCGTTTCGTTTGAATTGAAAAGGAAAAATCCCAATCCGAAAAAAAGTATCGTAGAAGCGGCTACAAAAAACCATCCGTAACCTTTCTTTGGCTTTTTTCCTTCTGAAACCGTAAGCATTGCATCTAAGCGATCCCAAGCTTGAACAGAAGGCTGAATTTCTCTAGCATTCAGCTTTTCTCTTATTTGATTATCTATTTTATTTGGTTCCATTTAATTTGTTTTTTAAGTCGGTGATTTGTTGTTGCAATAACTTTCGGGCGTGTGATAATTGCGATTTTGATGTTC
>NZ_JAKLJH010000019.1 GCF_023151265.1 Flavobacterium sp. | reverse complement strand
TCATCTATTCCTTTTTGAAGCAACAGTTGAGTTGTATACCTTCTACTCACTGCAATTTCATGCTCATCTAATATCAATCGAAAGAAAAACTTTCCGCTAGACGATTTAAAACGCATAAAAACGCATCGTTCTAAAGAAGCTTTAAGCTTTTCTATCTCCTCTTCACATTCAAAACGCAATTCGAAATCGTTGCTCGTAAAAATAGTTTTTCCTTTTCTGGAAACAAACTCATATTTATAAACTCCACTTAATCGTTGTGAGATTACAAATGTACCCATATAGTTGTGATTGATAATTTTATAAAGAATTCTTTAAAGATAATAGAAAATTCTAAACTAAGAATTTTATAAACAAAAAAAGCTCCGAACATTGTTCGGAGCTTTTGTACTCAAGGCGGGACTTGAACCCGCACGGGCATTACTACCCACTGGATTTTAAGTCCAGCGTGTCTACCAATTCCACCACTCAAGCAAATATTTTGGTATAGAGCGAAAAACGGGGTTCGAACCCGCGACCTCGACCTTGGCAAGGTCGCGCTCTACCAACTGAGCTATTTTCGCGTTTCGTATTGTAATCTTTTAAAGAACGTCGCTATACTTGTTCCGTATTGCGAGTGCAAATATAGTACATATTTTTATTCTCACAAGTACTTTTTAAATAAAAATTAAAACTTTTTTTAGAACCTTCACTTAACCTTTTGATAACGAATATTTTATTTTGAAATTATTTTTTAACCAACATTCGTTTTATTTCGTTTAGCTTCATTAATGCTTCTACTGGAGTTAAAGTATTAATATCAATATTCATAATTTCTTCTTTAATATCTTCCAAAAGTGGGTCATCTAAGTTGAAGAAACTCAATTGTAATTCATCATTTGCCGATTTAATTCCAGATAGTTCTTCACTGGAATGTCTTTTTTCTAATTGCTTCAATAGTTTTTGCGCTTTTTGAATTACAATTTGAGGCATTCCTGCCATTTTTGCTACGTGAATACCAAAACTATGAGCACTTCCTCCTTTCACCAATTTACGAATGAATAAAACCGTATCTTTTAATTCCTTTACCGATACATTGAAATTCTGAATTCTATCAAACGTAACTTCCATTTCATTTAATTCGTGATAATGCGTAGCAAAAAGTGTTTTCGGTTTGTTTGGATGTTCGTGCAAATATTCTGAAATCGCCCAAGCAATCGAAATTCCGTCATAGGTTGAAGTTCCTCTTCCAATTTCATCTAATAAGACTAAACTTCTTTCTGAAATATTATTCAAAATAGAAGCCGTTTCGTTCATTTCCACCATAAATGTAGATTCGCCCATCGAAATGTTATCGCTCGCTCCTACTCGGGTGAAAATTTTATCCACCACACCCATTCTAACGCTTTCTGCCGGAACAAAACTTCCCATTTGCGCCATCAACACAATTAAAGCGGTTTGACGCAAAATAGCAGATTTACCCGACATATTTGGTCCAGTAATCATAATGATTTGTTGGGTTTCTCTGTCTAAAAAAACATCATTAGAAATATAAGGCACACCAACGGGCAATTGCTTTTCAATTACAGGATGACGACCGTCTTTGATTTCCAAATCGAAACTTTCATCTAAATCGGGGCAAACATATTTATTATCAATCGCTAATTGCGTGAAAGAAGTCAAACAATCCAATTGTGCAATTAAATTAGCATTCAACTGAACATGTTTGATATACGTCGCAATCCAATTCACCAATTGCTCAAACAACTGCGTTTCTAATTGATGGATTTTTTCCTCAGCACCTAAAATCTTCGATTCATATTCTTTTAATTCTTCTGTAATGTATCGCTCAGCATTCACAAGAGTTTGCTTACGAATCCATTCGGCTGGAACTTTATCTTTATGTGTATTTCGAACTTCAATATAATATCCAAAAACGTTATTGAACGAAACTTTCAATGAAGGAATTCCAGAAGCAGCACTTTCTCTTTGCTCTAATTCTTCCAAATATCCTTTTCCTGTTGAAGAAATTGCACGTAATTCATCTAATTCAGAATGAACTCCAATAGCAATTGCGTTTCCTTTATTTACACTTACTGGCGCGTCTTCTTGAATGGTTGTTTTTATTTTTTCGCGTAACAATTCACAAGCGTGTAAACTATCACCAATTACTCGCAAAGCTTCATTATCGCTACCTAAAGCCAATGTTTTAATTGGAATAATTGCATCTAACGAATCTTTCAAGAAATTGACTTCTCTTGGCGAAATTTTACCTGTAGCTACTTTTGAAATCAAACGTTCCAAATCGGAAATTTGTTTGATTTGATATTGAATTTGTTGTAAAACTTCTGGATTGGTTTTCAAATACGAAATCACTTCATGACGACTTCTAATTTTTGAAATATCTTTCAACGGAAGTGCCAACCATCGTTTCAAAAGCCTTGCTCCCATTGGCGAAAGCGTTTTATCAATCACATCCAAAAGCGTTACTGCATTGGGATTATAACTGTGATATAATTCTAAATTTCGAATCGTAAATTTATCCATCCAAACGTAAGCGTCTTCGGCAATACGTTGGATATTCGTGATATGTTGAATCTTGTTATGTTGGGTTTCCGACAAGTAATATAAAATCGCACCTGAAGCAATCAAACCTTCGGTTAATTCTTCCACACCAAAACCTTTTAGCGAATTGGTTTGAAAATGTTTCGTCAAACTTTCTAAAGCATAATCTTCTTTGTACACCCAATCTTCCAAAAAGAACGTATGAAAATCGTCTCCAAAAACCGAATGAAACTGATTTTTAAACTGTTTCGGAATTAAAATTTCACTCGGGCGGAAGTTTTGCAATAGTTTATCAATGTATTCTTCGTTGCCTTGAGAAACTAAAAATTCACCTGTTGAAACATCTAAAAACGAAACTCCAACCGATTTTTTTCCAAAATGAACTGATCCTAAAAAGTTGTTTGACTTCGATTGCAACACCTCATCATTCATTGAAACACCAGGCGTAACCAATTCAGTAACTCCACGTTTCACAATGGTTTTCGTCATTTTTGGATCTTCCAATTGATCGCAAATTGCCACTCGAAGTCCAGCTTTAACTAACTTAGGTAAATACGTATTGATTGAATGATGTGGAAATCCTGCCAAAGCGGTTTCAGTTTCAGAACCAGCGCCACGTTTGGTTAATGTGATTCCTAAAATTGCTGCGGCACGAACAGCATCTTCTCCAAAAGTTTCATAAAAATCGCCCACACGAAACAACAAACAAGCATCGGGATATTTGTTTTTTATCTCGTTGTATTGCTTCATTAAAGGTGTTTCCTTGGGTGCTTTATCGGGAGTTGCTGCAGATTTCTTCGCCACAATTTCAAATTTTAAGTATGATTGCGAAGGTAATAATTTCAAAGACAATGACAATATCAATTTCAAAAATCAAGTTTTAAAGTTTTATAATTAATCTTTACTTTTGCCCTATGAGAAAATTAGCCAACGCAGAATTAGAACGTAAAAACATTGAAGAGTTTAAAGAAGCTCAAAAAACACCAATTATTGTAATCTTAGATGATATTAGAAGTTTGCACAACATTGGTTCGGTTTTTAGAACTTCGGATGCTTTTTTGATTGAAAAGATTTATTTATGCGGAATTACGGCTACTCCACCCAACAAAGAAATTCATAAAACAGCTCTTGGCGCTACGGAAACTGTAAGTTGGGAATACGCAAAAGACGTTTTAGAAGTAGTGAATCAATTGAAATCGGAGAATGTAAAAGTGTATTCGGTGGAACAAACCGAAAATGCGATTATGTTGGATGATTTTCAACCTGACGCGAATACCAAATACGCTTTAATTTTTGGAAACGAAGTAAAAGGCGTTTCACAAGAAGCAATTAATTTAAGCGATGGTGTAATTGAAATTCCACAATTAGGAAGTAAACATTCATTGAATATTTCAGTTAGTGCTGGAATTGTGATTTGGGATTTGTTCCAGAAGATGAAATAATTTTTCTAAACACATAGACACAATAGAATTACTTGGTGTTGATTTTAGACGTTACACTTTACATAGCAAGCATAGAAAATCCGTGGAAATCAGCGTTTCGCTAAAGTGAATCAGTTTTATCCGCGTGCTAACACTATTTTTCTATTAATCTCATTCAACAAAAACACATAATCTTCCTGTTTTTTCACAAAATCTAAATCGGAAACATCAATAATTAACACATTCAAATCGGTTTGCGTTTTGATGTAATCTAAGTAGCCTTGATTGATTTTTTCTAAGTAATCGGCTGGAATTTCTTGCTCGTAACTTCTGCCGCGCTTCTTGATGTTTTCCAACAATCTTTCGGTGTTTTGATACAAATACACATACAAATCAGGTTTTGGCATTTCTTTGTGAATGATGTCGAACATGGTTTTATACAATCGAAATTCATCTTCTTGAAGCGTTACTTTAGCAAAAATTAGTGATTTGAAAATGTGATAATCGGCTACTACAAAATCTTTAAACAAATCAAATTGCGCTAAATCGTCTGATAATTGTTGGTATCTATCTGCTAAAAATGACATTTCTAATGGGAAAGCGTAACGACTTTGGTCTTTATAAAACTTGGGTAAAAACGGATTATCAGCAAAGCGTTCTAACACTAATTTAGCGTTACAATCTTCCGATAATTTGGTTGATAAAGTCGTTTTTCCTGCTCCAATATTTCCTTCAATCGCGATGTAATTAAATTGTTGTAATTGGAGTTTTTCAATAGGAGAAATTATGGATTGAACCGCTTTTATTTCACTTGTATCTTCCGCTTGAACTAACAATTGAGAAACTGATTTCTTCAAAACAGGATGTTCCCAATTCAATCCCAAATCCAACATCGGTTGCAACACAAATTTTCTGTTTTGCATTAATGGATGGGGCACTTGAAGCGTTTCTGTCGAGATAATTTCTTCATCAAAAGCAATGATATCTACATCAATTATTCGAGCTTGATAACCTGAATCTTTTGAACGAATTCGACCTAACTTTTTCTCCACTTTCAAAACCTGATTCAAAATTTTTTGAGCCGATTTTGTCGTATGAATCAGAATTGCAGCGTTATAAAAATGTTCGCTTTCAAAACCCCAAGCCGGAGTTTCATAAATTTTAGAAACCTTTACAACTGTTGCTACTTCGTTATGAATCAAACCAATACAAGACTGAATCGTTTCTAATCGATTGCCTTGATTACTTCCCAACGATAAAATGACTTGATGCTGACTCATATTGGCAAAATAACAAACAATTTTAGACTTATAATTTACCTTTCTTGTTTTTTTATGAACATGTAACAATTTTGTTCTTTTAACTACTTATACTATAAATTAAAATGAAATTGAAATGAGATTTTTAGGAAATGTATTAGCTACAATTGTAGGGCTTTTTGTTTTTTGTATGATTTTCTTCTTCGGAATAATCATCATTGGAGCTATTGCTGGTAGTGGCGAAGATACCGTTACTGTTAAAAAGAATTCGGTAATTGAATTAGACTTATCAAAAGTGTCTTTAGACTACGCAGGAAAAACAAATTACAAAGACTTCAATTACTTTGAAGCGCATCATGATGGAGTTACCGATATTTTAAATGCTATTGAAGCGGCTAAAACCGATGACAAAATCAAAGGAATTTCTATTCTAAACAATCAATCGCAACTTGGTTTAGCGCAAAGCAAAGCCGTTCGTGATAAATTGGAGGAGTTTAAAAAATCAGGAAAATTCGTATATGCTTATGCAAATTATTATAGCCAAGGCGAATATTATTTGAATTCGGTTGCCGACCAAGTGTATTTGAATCCAATGGGAGAAGTTGATTTCAAAGGATTATCTTCTGAAATTATTTACATGAAAGATTTGCAAGAGAAATCGGGTGTAAAAATGGAAGTAATTCGTCATGGAAAATACAAAAGTGCTGTAGAACCTTTCTTAGCACAAGAAATGAGTCCGGAAAATCGCGAACAAATGACGGTTTTATTGAACTCAGTTTGGAATACAATTGTTGCCGATATTTCTAAAAGTAGAAAATTATCAGTTGCACAACTAGATGCAATTGCAAACTCTTTAGGCGCAAGAACTCCAGAATTAGCTTTAGCCAATAAATTAGTTGATAAAGTAGCTTATGAAGATGAGTATCATGACATGATTAGAGCTAAATTAAAAGTAGATAAAAAAGAAAAATACGATATTGTAAGCATCACCGATTATGCCAAAACAGCTGCATCAACTGTAGAAGATTACACTAAAAAAGATATTATTGCCGTAATTTATGCTCAAGGTGAAATTGCAGGTGGCGAAGGAGATGTAAACGTAATTGGTGAAGGCTCTATCAAACGTTCTTTACAAGAAGCACGTGAAAATGATGATGTAAAAGCTATTGTATTACGAGTGAATAGCCCAGGAGGAAGCGCTTTAACTTCAGAATTAATTTGGAGAGAAATCGAAATCACTAAAAAAACAAAACCAGTTGTAGTTTCTATGGGGAATTATGCTGCTTCAGGCGGATATTATATTGCAGCTAATGCAGATAGAATTTTCGCAGAACCTAACACGATTACAGGTTCAATTGGAGTTTTTGGCATGTTACCTAACATGAATCAACTAGGTAAAAACATCGGAATTAATGCCGAACAAGTAAAAACACATGAAAATGCAAGTGGTTACAGTGTTTTTGAACCAATTGATGAAAATTTCAAAGGTTTTGTTTTAGAAAGTATCGAAAAAACATACGCAACTTTCTTAAAACGTGTAGCTGATGGAAGAAAAATGACAACCGAACAAGTTGATGCTATTGCACAAGGAAGAGTTTGGACTGGAGTTGACGCTCACAAACTTGGTTTAGTCGATGAAATTGGTGGTTTAGATGCGGCAATCCAATACGCTGCTAAACTTGGAAAAACAACTTCGTATAGAACAGAAAACTTCCCAGAATATGAGAAGAGTTTTGAAGATTTATTAGCTAATTTCACTGGAATGGCTATGTTTAAAACTAAAGAACAATTGCTAAAAGAGCAATTAGGCGAAGAAGGCTTCCAAATGTTAGAACAAATCAAACGTGTTAAGAGCAGAAAAGGAATCCAAGCTATTATGCCTTATGAAATAGTAATAAACTAATTCAAATTCAAATATATAAAAATCCCAAAAGCAAGTTGTTTTTGGGATTTTTTTTATAAGTTTAACGTAGCTTTAATTCTAAACTATATTTTTGGTACTACTTTTGTAGTAATTACAGGATAATTTGATTACAAATCGAAACAAAAAAATTTATTCGCACTCTTAAAAAGTAAAATTATGTTGAAAAAAATCTTAAAAGGAACTGGAATATTCCTATTGGTAACCATTATTGCATTAGCTGCTGCTCCCTTTTTATTCAAAGATAAAATCAAAGAAATGATTGCTAAAACTTTGAACGAAAATGTAAATGCCAACATCGCGTTTGAAGATGTAGATTTGAGTTTATTCAAAAGTTTTCCGCAAGCTAATGTTACGATTGACAAATTGAGCATTATTACTAAAGCACCTTTTGAAAAAGACACCCTTTTATATGCTGGTGAAACCAGTGTAACCATGAGTGTTAAAGAACTTTTTAAAGGCGAAAATGAAGCAATGAATTTAGAAAGCTTTAGTGTAGTTGACGGAATTGTAAACATCATTTTTAATAAAGATGGTGTAGGAAATTTTGACATTGCATTAAAAGATGAAACAGAAAAAAAACCTTCTGACAGTAAACCATTTGCTTTGAATATTCAAGATTATGAAGTTGAAAATTTGAAATTCACTTATGAAGACCAAGGTTCTAAAATGAAAATGGTTTTAGACAGCATTAATCACGAAGGAAAAGGAAATTTTGCAGCTCAAAAATTAGATTTAGACACAAAAACTACTGCAAAACTATCTTTTGATATGGACAAAATGAATTACATGAACAATGTAGCCATTTCATTAGATGCCATTTTAGGAATTGATTTAGAAAAAAGTAAATACGAATTCAAAGACAACAAAGCCCTAATCAATCAATTACCATTAGAATTCAACGGATTTATTCAAATGGTAGAAGCAGGTCAAACCTATGACTTGACATTCAAAACGCCAACATCTGATTTTAAAAACTTCTTGGGATTAATTCCAGCAGCTTATTCAGGCGATATCAACAAAGTAAAAACAACCGGACAATTTTCGGTAGACGGAAAAGTAAAAGGTAATTTAACCGAAACTACGATTCCTGCTTTTGATGTAAAAATTGCTTCCAATAATGCGTCTTTCCAATATCCAGATTTACCAAAATCGGTTAAAAATATTGTGATTGATACACATATTATCAATGAAACAGGCGCAATGAACGACACGTATGTTAATTTGAATAAACTTGCATTTTCAATAGATCAAGACGTTTTTAATGCAAAAGCAAATATTAAAAACTTAGCAACAAATGCTTTAGTTGATGCCGAATTAAAAGGAACTATCAATTTAGCAAACGTTACCAAAGCGTATCCTGTAAAGTTAGACAAACCGTTAACCGGAATTTTAAAAGCCGATGTAAAAACGAAGTTTGACATGAAATCAGTTGAAACTTCTCAATATCAAAACATTCAAAATTCTGGAATTGTTAGCTTAACTGGTTTCAATTATGAGGGTCCAGAAATGGCAAAACCTTTTAAAATCAATCAAGCAGCTGTTGCTTTCAATCCAAATCAAATTCGTTTAAATCAATTTGATGCCAAAACAGGAAGTTCCGATTTGAATGTAACTGGAACTTTAGATAACTTCTACGGATTTGTATTCAAAAACCAAATTCTGAAAGGAAACTTCAACATGAATTCGACAAAATTAGTCGTTTCAGATTTCATGGCGCCAACTACGACTGTTAATGATGAAGGGAAAAAAACTACCGAAGCTGTTAAGATTCCTTCTTTCTTAGATTGTAGCATAACAGCAAAAGCAGGAACTGTTGTTTATGATAACTTAAATTTAAAAGACGTTTCCGGAAATATGGTTATTCGTGATGAAGCGGTTACCTTAAACAATTTAAAAATGGGCATTTTTGGAGGAAATATTGGTTTAACCGGAACCGTTTCTACCAAAGGAAATACTCCGAAATTTGATATGGATTTAGGTTTAAACGCGGTAAATATTGCCGAGTCGTTTACACAATTAGATATGTTGAAATCAATTGCTCCAATTGCCGGTGTAATTAATGGTAAATTAAATTCAACTATCAAACTTTCTGGAAATTTACAAAACAATATGACGCCAAATTTAAAAACTATTTCTGGTGATTTATTTGGACAATTACTATCAACTACAATCAATGAAAAGAACTCGGCTATGTTGACAGCATTGAGTTCCAACATGAAATTCATCGACATGAGCAAAGTTAATTTAAACGATGTTAAAGCGGCTTTATCTTTTAAAGATGGAAAAGTAAACGTAAAACCTTTTGATATTAAATACCAAGACATTACGGTAAACGTTGGCGGAAGTCATGGTTTTGATCAAACGATGAACTACAATTTGAAGTTTGATGTTCCTGTGAAATATTTAGGAAAAGACGTAACTAATTTAATTGCAAAATTAACGCCTGCCGATCAAAAACAAATAACAAGCATTCCAGTAAATGGATTAATGACAGGCAACTTTTCGCAACCAAAATTTAATTCTGATTTAAAACAATCTACTACAAATTTGACTACACAATTAGTTAAAATGCAGAAAGAGAAATATGTAAATCAAGGCACAACTGCTTTAGGAAATTTATTAGGTGGAACTAAGAACAATGCCGCTGGAACAACTACTGCAACAGACACCACAAAACCAAAAACCACTCCAAAGGAAGAAATTAAAACCAAAGCAACAGACGCTATAAAAGGTTTATTAGGAGGAAAAAAGAAAAAAGAATAATTATAAAAAGAAACCCTTTCAAATTTGAAAGGGTTTCTTTTTATAAACTCATCTTCACCACATAACCTTCATAGGTTCTTACATTAAAAACGGTTCCGTCTTCAAAAAGTAAATATTGCCCTTTTATTCCAGTCAAAATTCCTGAGAAATTTGGCGTTTTATCTAAATTTAAACTCGTCACTTTTTTTGGATATTGCAACACTGGAAAATCGAGTTGAATGATTTTTTCTTCTTTCGGGAAATAATCTTTTACTTCGGTTGGCAACCAATCAAACACTTTATTACGTTCTGCAATCAAATCCATTTCTAAATATTCATTTTTTAGCATTTTTTGCCAATTGGTTTTATCGGCAAAATGGTTTTTCAGCGCCACTTCTGTAATTCCTGCTAAATATCTATTAGGAACTTCCACAATTGGAATGGCTTGCACGGCACCTTGGTCAATCCATCTTGTGGGAACTTGAGTTTTTCTGGTTACACCAACTTTTACTTCACTTGATAACGCTAAATACACTACGTGAGGTTGTAATTGTACTCGTTTTTCGTATGCTAAATCGCGGTCTTCGATATCTAAATGTGCGGTGCTCAATTCGGGTTTCATAATCCAATCGCCTACTGCTGGGCTGCTCATAAAACAATCGTAACAAAATCCTTGACGAAAAATTTTCTTGGCTTTTCCGCAATTCAAACATTGATAGCCTTGAAATTCAATTTCCATTGGTTTTCCTAATAACTGGTTCAGGTTTAAAAAACTATTTTCAAAAACCAAATAGTATTGAATTGGGTTTCCAAATTCGGTTTGCATTTTACTTAGCGTGCCTTGATAATTCATTTGTGTTAAGATTTACTTTTTCGTTCGATTATTTAAAAAAAATGCTATTTTTGGTAAAGTTATTATTCCGTTTTAATAATTCAAAATTAGAAATAGGTAAATGCCATTACAAATTATAAATTCTGTTGCCACTTGGATTTTAAAGAAACGAATTCATCAAATGGAATTGTTTTTAAAATATCCGCATGAAGTTCAAGAAGAATTGCTTTTCAACCTTATAAAGTCATCTGAAAATACGCAAATTGGAAGGAAATATGATTTTTCTTCTATGAAAAATTACACCACATTTTCAGAGCGAATTCCTGTTTCTACCTATGAAGATTTAGAACCTTTGATTGAAAAAACAAGACAGGGCGAACAAAATGTTTTTTGGCATTCAAACATCAAATGGTTTGCTAAATCAAGCGGAACAACTAATGCTAAAAGCAAATTTATTCCGGTAAGTTCAGAAGCTTTGGAAAATTGTCATTACAAAGCAAGTAAAGATTTATTGTGTTTGTATTTAAATAACAACGAAGAATCGCAAATGTTTACTGGAAAAAGTCTTCGCTTAGGCGGAAGCAAGCAATTGTATGAAGACAACAATACTTTTTTTGGCGATTTATCAGCGATTTTAATTGATAATATGCCTATTTGGGCAGAATTTAGTTCTACACCAAGCAGTAAAATATCGTTAATGGGCGATTGGGAAACGAAACTTCCAGCCATTATTAACGAAACCATTAATGAAAATGTTACGAGTTTAGCTGGCGTTCCGAGTTGGATGATGGTTTTATTGCAAAAAACTCTAGAAACTACAGGAAAATCGAATTTATTAGAACTTTGGCCCAATGCAGAAGTCTATTTTCATGGAGGTGTAAATTTTGATCCGTATAGAGAACAATACAAAAAATTATTTCCAAAGGATGATTTCAAATACTACGAAATTTATAATGCTTCGGAAGGTTTTTTCGCTATTCAAGACCAAAATGATTCGAATGAATTATTATTAATGTTAGATTACGGGATTTTCTATGAATTTATTCCGATGGATACTTTTGGAACGCTAAATCAACGTGTTATTCGTCTGAATCAAGTAGAATTGAATAAAAATTATGCTTTGGTGATTACTACAAACTCTGGATTATGGCGCTATTTAATTGGTGATACCATTCGTTTTACTTCATTAAGTCCATACCGAATTAAAGTTACCGGAAGAACTAAACATCACATCAACGTGTTTGGTGAAGAATTGATGGTTGAAAACACCGATACAGCTTTAACAAAAACATGCAAAGAATTTAACTGTGAAATTACCGATTATACTGTTGCTCCCATTTTTATGAATGAGAAACAGAAAGGAGCTCACGAATGGATTATTGAGTTTAAAACCAAGCCTGATAATATTGAAAATTTTAGAAAAGCTTTAGACGAAAATATTCAAAATGTAAATTCTGATTACGAAGCCAAACGCTACAACAATATGACCTTAAATCCGTTAGTACTTAATGTTGCGCGTGAAAATCTTTTTTACGATTGGTTAAAGCAACAAGATAAATTAGGCGGGCAACATAAGGTTCCAAGGCTTTCAAACGAGAGAAACTATCTAGAAAGTTTGCTGTCTTTACAATAGAAAACATGAAAACAAGAAAAATATTTTGCTCCATAGTTGCAATACTCATATTAACGAGTTCATGTGGACCTAGACGCTATAAGTGTGGCCCATACAGAAAATGTGAGAATTCGATAGAAAAAAACGAAAACAATTCTTTTAACAAAGAATATCACAAAAGCAATCTCTGCTAAGAGCATTTTATTGTCATATTCTCAATAAAATCGATTTACTTCAAATGCAGTAAATCGATTTTTTTTGCATTATATCGAATTTTTAAACAATAATTAATAAATAAATACATTAATAATTTTTTTTCCAAAAAATACCTCTAATTTTGCACCCGTTTTAACCCCTAGATTAACTAACTATTATTTAAGCATTTAAATTTATGAAACTAAACAAAATCCTTACGTTACTTTTACTTTTAGGAAGCTTTGTATCTTTTGGACAAGAGCCAAAACGTTCTGAAGGAGCAGAAGCTATTGTAAATGCCATTAATAAAAATACAAAAGGAATTAGCTTCATTACAAGTGATACTGGAATCAATTCTGAATTAAACGAAATTGGAACAACATTCTTTAAAAACAAATACATCATTTTGTCAAACAAGAAAAGAAGACATGCAGATGTAACTGTTAATCCAATTACAAATACTCCAAATAACAACTTATATTGTGTAGATGTAAAAGAAGATGGAAATTTATCTTTCCCATTACTTTTCTCTCAAGCATTAGATTCTGAAAATGACGAAGGTTCAATTGGATTTTCTTCTGATCAAAGAACTATTTTCTTTACTCAAGAAAACCCAAATAACAAACAGTTATTTACATTACACAAAGCTACTCTTAACGAAAAAGATGCTAAAAAATGGACGAACATTACAAACTTAAATGTTGTTCCAGAGCAATATTCAGCTGAAACTCCAAGTGTTTCTCCTGACGGAAAGAAAATTTACATTGCTACAAATATTCCAGGTGGATTTGGCGGATTTGATATTTACGAAGCTACAATTGCTGAAGACGGAACAGTTGGTAAATTAGTTAATTTGGGTCCAAATGTAAACACAGCTGATGATGAGAAATATCCATACATGTCTTCTGATAACAAATATTTATATTTTTCTTCAAAAGGTCATTTAAATTTAGGTGGTTATGATGTTTTTAGATCAGCTTATGTTGACAATTCATTCTTAACAGCAATGAATTTAGGAACCGATTTAAATTCAAGAAGAGATGATGTTGCTTTTGTAATGACTTCTCCATCTAAAGGTTATATTTCTACAGATAAAAAACAATCGGGTAATTTTGATATTTTAAAATTCGAAATTAAAAAGCAAGAGAATTTACACTTTAGCTATACTGTAGTTGAAGAAGTAACAAAAACTCCTCTACCAAACGCTACCGTAATAGTTACAGATGAATTTGGAACAAAATTAGCAGAAACGCAATCAGACAATAATGGTAAAATCAAATTAGCTTTAGAACCATTAACTTTTTATAACGTTGAAGTTATGAAAGATGGCTACGAAACTAAGAAAACAAATATTGCAACTGGTGATACTGACAAAAACATTGCTTTAACTCAGAAGAAAGCAGTTGTTACTGAAGACGCTATTGTTATTGAAAACATTTATTTTGACTTCAACAAATCAACAATTAAGAAAGAATCAGAATTATCTTTAAATAAGATTGTTGAAGTTCTTAAGAACAACACTACTATGAGCATTACAATTAATGCGCACACAGACAACAAAGGTTCTGAAACTTACAACCAAACACTTTCAGAAAGTAGAGCAAAAGCTACTTATCAATATTTACTTAAAAAAGGTATTCCTGCAACGCAGTTAACCTACAAAGGTTTTGGTGAAAGCGAATTGTTAGAAAAATGCGATAAATGTTCAGCTAAACAAGATCAAACAAACAGAAGGGTTGAATTCAAAATCGTAAAATAAAAAAAGTACACTCTTAATTAATCACAACTATAAAAAAATGAAAAAAATCTCTTTAGTATTAGCCTTATCAACAGTAGTATTATTAACATCATGTTCAAGCGGATGGAGTTGTCAAAAAAGATACTGTAACGCTAAACAAGCAAAAACAATAGAGCAAAAGAAAAATGCTTAAACATAAAAAGGTCGCCAATTGGCGACCTTTTTATTTGTATTAATTTCATTAAGAAACTGCTTTCAAACGTTGTAATAAGTTTTTACTTAAACTGTTTTCAGCATATTCTTTTGTGACTTGTAAGTGCTTATCATCAGAACTTGGTAATTCATACATAGCATCAGTTAAAATAGCCTCACATAACGAACGTAATCCTCTAGCTCCAAGTTTATATTCTAAAGCTTTTGACACAATATAATCCAGCGCTTCTTCTTCAAAATCAACTGTTACCTCATCCATTTCAAACAACTTCTTGTATTGTTTTACTAAGGCGTTTTTAGGCTCGGTTAAAATAGCTCTTAATGTTTCTGCATCCAAAGGATCCATATGAGTTAGAACTGGTAAACGCCCGATAATTTCAGGAATTAATCCAAAATCTTTTACATCTTTCGGAATCAAATATTGCAACAAATTATCCTTATCGATTTGGTCTGTTCCAATAGACGAACTATAACCAACTGCCTGTCTGTTTAAACGTTTTGAAATGATTCTTTCAATTCCGTCAAAAGCACCACCTGCGATGAATAAGATATTTTGAGTATTTACTTCCACAAATTTTTGGTCGGGATGTTTTCTTCCTCCTTTTGGTGGAACGTTTACAACCGTTCCTTCTAACAATTTCAACAAGGCTTGTTGCACACCTTCACCCGAAACATCACGCGTAATTGAAGGATTATCGCTTTTACGAGCAATTTTATCAATTTCGTCAATAAATACGATTCCTCTTTCAGCTTTAGCTACATCATAATCGGCAGCTTGAAGCAAACGAGTTAAGATACTTTCTACATCTTCTCCTACATAACCCGCTTCGGTTAAAACAGTTGCATCAACTATAGCCAAGGGAACATTCAACATTTTTGCAATAGTTTTCGCTACCAATGTTTTCCCTGTTCCGGTTTGACCAACCATTAAGATGTTACTTTTTTCAATCTCAACTTCGTCTTCTAATTGCACTTGCATCAAACGTTTGTAGTGATTGTAAACTGCTACACTCATTACTTTTTTCGTTTGCTCTTGTCCAATAACGTAATCATCTAAAAACGCACGAATTTCTTTTGGTTTTAATAGAATCAAATCGGCAATCAAGTTTGAATTACCTGATTGTTTTAATTCTTCTAATACAATTCCGTGTGCTTGTTCGATACATTTGTCGCAAATATGCGCATTAATCCCTGCAATTAATAAATTGGTTTCAGGCTTTTTCCTTCCGCAGAATGAACACTCTAATACTTCTTTAGCCATCTTTTTTGTTTCAGGTTTCAAGTTTTAAGTTACAAGTTCTAAAACCTGAAACTTGAAACTTGAAACTTTAATTAATTATCTTGTTAAAACCTCATCAATCATTCCGTATTCTTTTGCTTCAGCAGCAATCATCCAGTAATCTCTTTCGCTGTCTTTATAGACTTTATCGTAAGGTTGTTTTGAATGTTGTGAAATGATTTGGTATAATTCTTCTTTTAATTTCAACATTTCTTTCAAGTTGATTTCCATATCTGTTGCAACTCCTTGAGCACCTCCAGATGGTTGGTGAATCATAACTCTTGAATGTGGTAACGCCGAACGTTTTCCTTCTGCTCCGGCGCATAGTAAAACCGCTCCCATTGAAGCTGCCATTCCTGTACAAATTGTAGCCACATCAGGTTTTACGAATTGCATTGTATCGTAAATTCCTAATCCAGCATAAACACTTCCTCCTGGAGAATTGATATAAATACTGATGTCTTTAGAAGCATCTACGCTTTCTAAAAACAATAATTGTGCTTGAATAATATTCGCTACATAATCATCAACTCCTGTTCCTAAGAAAATGATTCTATCCATCATTAAACGAGAGAAAACGTCCATTGAAGCTACGTTTAACTGACGTTCTTCAATGATATATGGAGTCATACTTCCTACAATTTTATCATAGTATAAACTGTTTACTCCGTGATGCTTAGTAGCATATTTTTTAAATTCTTTTCCGTAATTCATAAATTAAGTTTAAAAGTTTATGTGTTTAAAAGTTTAAAAGAAATTAAACTTATAACCATTAATATTTTACAAAGTTCGTGCCTATTACTTTTTGTGACAAATTGTCTTGAAACAAAAAGCGCCAAAACTAGTTTGACGCTCAAAGATAATTATTTTTTGTGAGATATTATTCTCCGTACATTTCTTTGATGAATTGCTCGTAATTTACTTCTTTAGTTTTAGCTTTTACTTTCTCTTTGTAAAGACCTAACATTTTTTCGCTCATTACTTGTTCAGATAAACGTTTTACCTCATCTTGGTTCGACATTACACGAGCTACAATTCCGTTAATTTCATCTTCTGAAGGATTTAATTGACCAAATTGCGCCATTTGTTTCTTGATTAAATCAGCAGTATGTGCCTTTAAATCTTCGAAAGTGATTTGTAAATTATTTTCAGCCATTACTTTTCCTTCGATTAATTGGAAACGTAATCCTTTTTCAGATCTTGCGTATTCTTCTTCAGCTTGTTCAGCAGTTAAAGGAGTTTCTCCTACATTTTGAATCCATCTTTTTAAGAATTCAGATGGTAAATCAAATTTTGTAGTTTCAATTAAGAAATCAGTAACATCATTTAAGAATTTTTGATCTGCTTGTTGCGCAAACTGTGCTTCAGCATCTTCTTTAATTCTTGCTTTTAAATCTTCAACTGAAGAAAGAACTCCAGGTCCGAATAATTTATCTAGTAATTCTTGATTTAATTCTGCTTTTTCAATTTCATTGATTTCTTCAATTGTAAAATCAACATTGATATCTAAACCGTGAACATCATCATGACCTACTTTTAAGTAATCCATTAATTTGTGATCATCGTCGAACAAACCTTTAGTTCCGATAGTTACTACATCACCAACTTTTTTACCAATAAATGCTTTTGCAGCTTTTTTATCAGCAAAAATATCTAAACCAAAATTAGCTGGAGCGTTGATTCCTTTTTCTTCGTTTGTAAAAGTTCCTCTAACTTCAAAATCAGCTTTTACTTCCGCTTGAGAAATTAATTTTCCGTATTGTTTTTGGATTCTTTCTACTTGCTCATTTAACATTTTATCATCAGCAATAACGTTGAATTTTGTAACGTTATTTTTTGCTGTTAAATCAACTGAAAACTGAGGCGCTAATCCTAATTCGAAATCAAAAGAGAAATTTTCCGCATCCCAATCGATACTTTCGGTTACTTTTGGAAGTGGATTTCCAAGAATATCTAATTTTTCAGTAGTTAAATAGTTATTAAGAGACGTTTGTAATACTTTGTTTACTTCTTCTAACAAAACAGCTTTACCATATTGTTTTTGGATTAAACTCATTGGAACAGCTCCTTTTCTGAAACCAGAAATAGCAGCATTTTTTCTATAGTCAGCTAATACTTTTTCTACCTTATCTGAATAATCTTCTTTAGTAATTGCTACTGTTACAATAGCATTTAAATCATCAACTTGCGTTTTTGTAATGTTCATTATTTCTTTTGTTTAAGTACCATAAAATTTGGGTTGCAAAATTATAGAATTTTTGCAACCCAAACAAGTTTTTAATTTACTGAAATTCAATTGGCTAAAAATTAATCCTCGCTAACAAATATTTTATTTAAAATTGACTGAGTAATTGATAACAGAACACTAAAAATTAATGCAGTTAAAAAACCATCAACTCTAAACTCTACAATAAAATAATCACAAATTAAAATAATAATCGCATTGATAACCAGTAAGAACAAACCTAACGTAAGCAAAGTAACTGGAATTGTGAGTAAGACTAAAATTGGTTTTAAAAAAGTATTCAACAAACCTAACACAACCGCTACCATTAAAGCGCCTGTTAAATTAGTAACATGAACACCCGGTAAAAAATAAGAAAGTACAAAAACTACAATTGTACTGATAAGAAGTTTAATTATTAAATTCATATATATTTCTTTAAAATTTAAAATTACAAAAAAAGGCATCAATAATGATGCCTTTTTTAAATATTTATTTGAAAGCTTAATTTGTTGGCACAATATTAATACCCGGGAAATTAGCCGCTGTATAAATTGGTAAATTAGCGTTGTAATGACTATTAATAACTTTTAGAATCTCATTAGCAATAACCGCATATCCACGAGGATTTGGATGAACTCCATCTAGAGAAAACAAAACAGTACTCGCTGTTGCAGCAGAGAAATAATTTGCGGTATAGATAGTTCCATCTTCAACTCTTAATCCACTAATTAATTGATTCATGATAGCATTCATATCAGCAACAGCTAAATCATTTGCATTTGCAATTGAAACAATTGCCGCATTATAAGAAGCAGTAGCATTTGCTACTTTAGTCTTCTCATTAGCTGTTAACACCCACTTATTTGCTAAAGGCCATGTAACACCATTAATATTAAAAGGAGCTGTAGCTGAAGCATTTGGCTGACCAATTATTGAACTTGCTGGCAACACCACTAAATCATTTGATGTAGCATGTCTTGCTTGACCGTAAATTGCACCTAATGCAGCTGCATTAGCTACCAATAATGGATTTCCTGAACCCGCAGCATAAGCTTGAATTGTACCACTAATATCAGCTAAATCATTATCTTTAATTAAAACCGGATTTTTAGTACCCGCTGCAGTATTTAATGGAGAAATTCTTCCTCCTGTAGCAACTGCTAAAAATTGATATAATGCAATTGCAGTTGCATTTGAAGATGTTGCTTCTGCAGGTAATGCATTATAAGGCACTGTTGTAAAATAAGGAATAGAAGTTACACTTGGAACTGTAGCTACAACACCTTTAGCTCCACCTGAGATTAAAGTGTTAACTATAGTTGAATATACACTTGCAAAAACAGTTGAATTTGTAATATCATTTCCACCATAAGTAGCAGGATTCATATTTCCTGTTGTGTTGTGATCAGCTGCAGGAGTTACACCGTCAGACTGTGCACCTCCATTTGTTGCATATGATAAAACATCATTTGCTCCAATCCAATTCGTGAAGAATGTTGGGTTTTTAGACATAGCATCTCCTAAAACAGTTGCTGAAGGAGAAGTTGCATGTCTAACAAAATAAGGATTTGATTGACCAAGAGCAACACCTGCTAAATTACCATAACCAGAAGCCACTAAATGGAATGATTTTGCTCCAGGAACTCCCATATTATTATAAGCCGTTGCTTGTAAATTTGAAACCTCAATAGTAGGTGTTCCAACTAAACTTTCTGGTCGACCTTCAGAATAATCTATTACTAAACGAGTGTTAGCAATTTGTATTCCTCCCAAAGTTAATCCACCTAAATTGTTTACATCATCTGCATAAGAAGGCTGAGTAAATTCTCCTCCACCTACTAATGCAAAACGTTGTGCTAATAAATTAGGAAAAGAATAAGCTTGTCCTCCTCTTGAAACCGTACCATCCATGTAACCTGCTGTTAATGAATTTCCAACAGCCACATAAGTTGTGAAATCTGCATCACCTGAAGTATAATTTGCACCTACTTCGTTTTCAAATTCTGGCTCACATGAAGCGAAACCAGCAGCTAAAATAGCTAAGTATATAAATTTATTTTTCATCTCTCTAATATTAAAAATTAAAACCCGTAAGTTATACCAATTCCAGGTGAAAATACAACTGACTTGTATGTACCTCCAAAACTACTTCCATCACTTACATAATCATAAGAATTATCAACTTCATCAAAATGTAAGTATAAGAACGAAACATCAATACCTAATTTACTGTTTACTTGATATGTTAAACCTCCTGTATATCCCATAGAATCATTTCTTGGTGTTTCTGGCGCAAAATAACCATCTTGTACTGGACTTTCGTCAAAATACCAACCTGCTCTGAATGTAAATTTATTATTTGCAGCATACTGCATACCTACTCTGTAAGTACTAGAATTTTTGTAGTTTCTTGGATTGTGAGAATCAACTAAAGCTGGATTAGTAAAATCAACATCTAAGTTTTTATACACACTCCACATTGCTCTGTTGTAATCAAATGCCATTAAAAATTTATCTGTAAACTTATATGACAAACCTACTGTTAACTCAGCTGGTAAAGGTAAATCAGCATTAAATTTTGTTGTTGGAGCAGTTCCAAATTCTGGATAGTCATTAAAAGTTGCATCTCCATCTCTTGCCTCCATCATAATTTCAGAACGGTAGTTCATACCAATTCTTAATTTATCAGTTGGATTAAACATAAAACCAGCTGTATAACCCCAAGCTGTAATTCCTTTTGATTCAATTGTTAAATCTGTTCTTTCTCCTTGAGAATTAGTAGTCGATCTATCTACGTTTCTATTAAAATTAACTGAACCAGTAGCAAAAATAGGTCCACCACCTACACTAAAATGTTCTCCCACTCTAATTGAAAGAGATGGCTGAACAAAGATAGCTTGCAAATCGATATTGTTTACTAAATGAGAACCTTGCCAATCTTGATCCCATTCAACAGCACTTCCGTATGGAGTATAAACTGCCAAACCAGCAGTAAACCAATCGTTTAATTTATAAGTTGCATAAACACTAAAAGGAGTTCCTACGTTTTTAGTTTCTGCCTCCCAACCATATTGAGAGTTTTGAAATTTTGTATTTGCAAATAATCCGTTTCCACCTACTGATAAGTTGAATTTTTTGTCCAAATAAACCATCCCTGCTGGATTGAAAAAAGCAACCTCTGCACTATTTACTACCGCAACACCCGTGTGTCCCATAGCCAATTGCTTTTGACCTTGAATACTTACTCTATATCCACCTGCAAAAGCAGTAGAGCCAGCCAAAGCCAATAATGTTAAAGAAAGTAATTTTCTCATAATGTAAAAATGTGTTAGTTTTTTTCTTTGTTTGTTATAATCAATACTTCAAAATTATAACAAAATATGAATTTTACAATTTTTTTAACAAAAAAATTATGCATGCATAATTTTTTGCCCTTTTATTTAATAAAATCTATTACATACAAATAAAAATCTTTTGGATTTTCTGCATGCAACCAATGTCCTGCATTTTTTACCGTTTCAATTTTTGCTTTTGGAAAATGATGGTAAATGGTTTCAAAATCGCTATCCAAAATATAATCTGACTTATCACCTCTTAAAAACAATGTTTCTTTAGAAAAAACATTCTCAAATGGCAAAGCCGTTCCAATAGTTTCTATTTTTTCATTGAAAACGTTTAAATTAAAACGAAACGCTAATTGCTCAGGAGATTCCCAATACAAATTCTTTAGTAAAAACTGTCTTGTTCCAAAGTCTTTAATATAACCTGAAACTACTTCTTCTACTTCTCCTCTACTCGGTTTTTTTGAAAAATCAACAGCGTTTAAAGCTGCTAAAATGGTTTGGTGATGTGGCGCATAATATTTCGGACCAATATCGGCTACAATTAATTTGGAAACCAATTCAGGATACGTTGTTGCCAAAAGCATGGCAACTTTCCCACCCATCGAATGTCCTATAATATTGATATCTGTTAGTTGATGATAATCGCAATATTGGTTTACATCTTCTACCATAATATCATATGAAAAATCTTCGGAATGAAAACTTTTACCGTGATTTCTCAAATCTAAAGCATGTACTTGAAAACCTTCATTTGCAAATTGAGTTCCTAAAGTTTTCCAATTGTCTGACATTCCTAAAAAACCGTGGATAATTACTAATGGCTTTCCTTCGCCTTCTATTCTTGAATGCAATAACATCTTATTTCAATTTTTGAAGATACATATTCACTACATTTTCTAATCCTAAATATAAAGATTCTGAAATCAGAGCATGACCAATCGAAACTTCAAGCAATCCAGGAATATTGTCTTTGAAAAACTTGATATTATCCAAACTCAAATCATGACCTGCATTAATTCCTAATCCTAATTCATTTGCTTTAATTGCTGCTTTTACATAAGGCTCAATTCCGCTTTTGTTTCCTAAACCATATTCGTGAGCGAATGATTCTGTATACAATTCGATTCTTTCTGTGCCAGTAGCCTTTGCTCCTTCAATCATTTTTTCATCGGCATCCACAAAAATAGAAGTTCGAATTCCATTACGCTGAAACTCTTGAATTACCTCTATTAAATACGATTGATGTTTTATTGTGTCCCAACCCGCATTGGATGTTAACGCTCCAATAGCATCTGGAACCAACGTAACTTGAGTTGGCTTACATTCTAAAACCAAATCAATAAAATTATGTTGCGGATTTCCTTCAATATTATATTCGGTATACACAACCGATTTTAAATCGCGAGCGTCTTGATAACGAATGTGTCTTTCATCAGGTCTTGGATGAATGGTAATTCCATCGGCTCCAAATTGCTGAATATCTTTTGCAACCTTCAATAAATCAGGCACATTGCCTCCTCTTGAATTTCGAAGTGTGGCTATTTTGTTAATATTTACGGATAACTTTGTCATAATAATTTTTAATTTATACAAAAATACAAAGTATAAGTTAGCTAGCATGTGGTATTTTTTGATTATTTTGCGATATATTTTCATCACATCCACAATGAATAATTTAACAAGCTACATCAATAACGAAATAAAACCACTAAAACATACCGATTCTATAGCGGAAGCACAGGATTTGTTTTTGGATTTTCCTTACACACATTTTCCAGTTACCGAAGATAGTGTATATATAGGATGCGTTAGCAAAGAAAACGTAGAACTTATAAATAGCGAGGCCATTATTAATGATAGCCGATTTCATTTTGAACGTTTTTTTGTTAGAACAACAACTATTTGGCTTGATGTTTTAGAAATTTTCGCTAAAAATGAAAGTAACCTAATTCCAGTTTTAGATGAAAAAAATGCTTATTTAGGATATTATGAACTTGAAGATGTAATTCGTTTTTTTCACGAAACACCATTTTTGAAAGAAGAAGGCGGAATTATTGTCGTAGAAAAAGAATCCGATAAATTTTCTATGAGCCAAGTAGCTCAAATTATCGAAAGTAATAATGCTAAGATTTTAGGATTATTTATTTCAAATGTTGTAGGAAACAAAGTAGAAATTACAGTAAAAATTAGTCAAAGTGGATTGAATGATATTATTCAAACTTTTAGACGTTATGAATATGAAATTATCTCAGAACATCAGGAAGATTCCTATTTAAACAGCTTAAAAGAGCGTTCAGATTACTTAGACAAATACTTAAATATTTAAAAATAGATCGTAATGAAAATAGCATTATTTGGTCAATATTATCAAAATAGTACAGCTGAAACAGTACAAAAAGTAGTTTCGTTTTTAGAATCAAAAGAGATTGAAATTGCATTTGAAGCACATTTTTTAGCCACTTTAAAAGAAAAAAATATTGTTTCGAAAAACTACGAAACCTACTCGAATTACAACACCCTAAACACTGATTACAAAGCATTAATTAGTATTGGTGGCGATGGAACTATTCTAAAAGCAGCCACTTTTGTTAGAGATAAAAACATTCCTATTATTGGAATTAATGCAGGAAGATTAGGTTTCTTAGCAACGATTCAGTTTGATAATATTGAGCCTCTTTTGCAAAAATTATTAGATAACGATTATGCCATTTCTAAAAGAACCTTGTTAAGCATTGAAACTTCTCCTGAATACGACAATTTTAGAGAATTAGATTTTGCACTAAACGAAGTTACGGTTGCCAGAAAAGACACCACTTCGATGATTACTATTATTACTTATTTAAATGGAGAATACCTTACTTCATATTGGGCTGATGGTTTAATTGTTTCAACCCCAACTGGTTCAACTGGATATTCATTAAGCTGTGGCGGACCCGTTTTAACTCCAAATGTAGAAAGCTTAGTTATAACTCCAATGGCACCACACAACTTAAACGCCAGACCTCTAGTTATAACAGATGATATGGAAATCGAACTCCGAATTTCAGGCAGAGAAGAACAATTTTTAATTTCATTAGATTCGAGAATCTCTGCTGTTTCAAAAGATACTATTGTTCGAATAAAAAAATCGCCTTTTACC
>NZ_JAKLJH010000215.1 GCF_023151265.1 Flavobacterium sp. | reverse complement strand
GAAGCTACATCTAATGTGAAAACGTATGCTGAGGAAATTCAAATGTATGTAGATAACTTTAAAGAAATTGCTAAGAGTAACATGAAAACACATGGAATTCCGGCAAGTATTACATTAGCGCAAGGAATTTTAGAATCGGGTGCAGGGAAAGGGAAATTAGCACAATCAGCTAACAATCATTTCGGAATTAAATGTCATACGGGTTGGACAGGTGAAAGTGTTAAACATGATGATGATGCAGCACAAGAATGTTTCAGAAAGTACGAGCATCCATCAGAGTCTTATCGCGATCATTCTTTGTTTCTAACATCAAGAACTCGATATTCAAATTTATTTAAATTAGATAAAGGCGATTACGAGTCTTGGGCAAAAGGATTAAAAGCCGCAGGATATGCAACCGATGTAAAATATCCAGATAAATTAATTGGATTAATTGAACGTTTCGAATTGTACAAATACGATAACGAAGTGCTAAGTCGCGATTTTAAACCGTCAAAAAAAGAAATGATTTTGGCACAAGGAGCAGATTATTATACCATTCAACAAGGTGATACTTTGTATTCTCTTTCAAGAAGATTTAATCTTACGGTTGACGATTTAAAAAAGTTAAATAATATGTCTGATAATGCCATTTCAATTGGGCAACAAATCAAAATAAAATAATGTTATATAAAAGAAGTAGCGAATTATTTGTTGAAGCAAACAAAGTAATTCCGGGTGGAGTAAACTCTCCAGTAAGAGCATTTAAAGGAGTAGGTGGTACTCCTATTTTTGTTAAAGAAGCTAAAGGCGCCTATTTATATGATGAAGACGGCAATAGATTAATAGATTATATCAACTCATGGGGTCCTATGATTTTAGGTCATGCTTATGAACCTGTAGTTAATGCCGTTATCGAAAAAGCAAAAAAAGGAACTTCATTTGGTATGCCAACCGAATTAGAAACTCAAATTGCACAGCTAGCAGTTTCTATGGTTCCAAACATCGATAAAATTCGTTTTGTAAATTCAGGTACCGAAGCTTGTATGAGTGCCATTCGTTTAGCAAGAGGATATACAAAGCGCGATAAAATCATTAAATTTTCAGGATGTTATCATGGGCATTCTGATTCGTTTTTAATTGCAGCAGGAAGTGGTTTGAGTACATTTGGTGTGCCAAATTCTCCAGGTGTTACAGAAGGAACCGCTAAAGACACCTTGTTAGCATCTTATAATGATATTGAAAATGTAAAAGCATTATTTGAAGCAAATAAAAATGAAATTGCAGCTATTATCATTGAGCCAGTTGCGGGAAATATGGGTTGTATTCCACCTGCGAAAGGGTTTTTAGAAGCTTTAAGAAGTGTTTGTTCTGAGAATGGAGCTTTGTTAATTTTTGACGAAGTTATGACAGGATTTCGTTTAGCAAAAGGAGGAGCTCAAGAATTATATGGAATTCAAGCGGATATCGTTTGTTTTGGAAAAGTAATTGGTGGTGGATTACCAGTTGGAGCTTTTGCTGCAAGAGAAGAAATAATGAATCATTTAGCTCCATTAGGAGCTGTTTATCAAGCTGGAACTTTATCTGGAAACCCATTGGCAATGGCTGCAGGATTTGAAATGTTGAAATCGCTAAATTCTGATTCTACTATTTTTTCTCGATTAGAAGAAAAAACGTCTTATTTAGAAAAAGGAATCCGAAAAGTTTTAACTGATGCTAATGTTGTCTTTACTATTAATAGAGTAGGTTCTATGATTTCGGTTCATTTTGATGCTAATCCTGTTTATGATTTTGCAACAGCTAAAAATGGAGATAATGAAAGCTTTAAGAAATTCTTTCATGGATTGTTAAAACGCGGGGTTTACATTGCGCCATCAGCTTATGAAACTTGGTTTATTACTGATGCGTTAACGTATGAAGATTTAGATTTTACCATAAACGCAATTGCAGACACAGCAAAAGAGTTATAAAAAAAGTCCCGATTTAATCGGGACTTTTTTTTAATGAGTTAACTGGTGAAGTAAATTAGGTTGATTTGCAACTTTCTCCATTTGTTCTGGAGATAATGTAGCTCTAAGTTTAGCTTCAATAATAGTACTAACTTGTTCTTTATCTCTAGTTTCTTTAGCCTTGTTCAATGCTTCATGCTTGTAAAGAAACAATCCATTTAAATCTTTAATCTTTTGTTCATCTAACTGAATTAATTTAGTCAATGTATGAGTGTCTTTCTTTGCTAAATCATTAAAATCAACTTTTCTAGTTTCAACTACTTCTGTTGATTGTTTTC
>NZ_JAKLJH010000018.1 GCF_023151265.1 Flavobacterium sp. | reverse complement strand
AAGCAACTTTAAAATCTCCATTAGATTCTACAGCTATCAATCCTGATAAAGCTAAAGAATTATACACTGTTTATTGTGCAATTTGTCACGGAGAAAAAGGTGATGGAAAAGGAAACTTAGTAGTTAAAGAAAAATTCCTTGGAGTACCAAGTTATAAAGATAGAGAAATTACAGACGGAAGTATTTTTCACGTAGTTACTTATGGATTAAACTCTATGGGTTCTCATGCTAACCAATTGTCTCAAGAAGAACGTTGGGTAGTTGCAGACTACGTTTTAAAATTAAAAGCTGGATTATAATAGTAAAACTTTTTGAAAATAATAGATATGTACACGTTTTCAAGTAAATTAAAAACTTTTTCATTCGTCCTAATGATTTTAGGTGCAATTGGTATTGGAATTGGTTTCATGGCAGCTCCTAAAACGATTGAGGATGTAGAAAAATTATTAGCAGATAGTCATCATGGTCATGAAGCTGCTCATGTAGAGAAAGTTGCTCCACATGCTGAAGAAGCTCATGTTGTAGCAGATACAGTAAAAGCTGCTGTTGCTCATGTAGCAGATTCAACACATGCAGAAGCTCACACCACTACAGTTGATTCTACTGCACATGCTGTAGATACTGCTGCTGTTGTAGCTGTTGCAGAAGCTCCTGCGCATGCAGACAATCATGATGCACACACTAAAGCAGACGCTCATTCTCACGATGATCATAAAGCACATTTAGAACATGTATTGCACCAATTACAAAATAAGCCATGGGCTGCTTTGTACGTGGCTTGTATTTTCTTTATGTTAATTTCAGTTGGAGTTTTAGCTTTTTATGCTATTCAATATGCGGCTCAAGCAGGTTGGTCTCCAATCTTATTTAGAGTAATGGAAGGTATTACTGCGTATTTATTACCTGGTTCTATTATTTTCTTCGTATTGTTAGTTGCTGCTGGAATGCACTGGGGACATAACCATTTATTTGTATGGATGGATCCTGAAGTAGTAAATCCAGAATCTGCTAAATTTGATAAATTAATTTTCCTTAAAAAAGGATGGTTAAACGTTGGAAGATTCTTAGGAACTGCAGCTATCATCTTAATTGTTTGGAATTATGTACGTTTCAAATTTGTAAAAAATTCTATTGCTCAAGATAGTGCTGAAGACAATGCTCCTTATAAGAGAAATTTCAAATTAGCTGCTTTCTTCTTAGTATTCTTCATCGTTTCTGAGTCTATCATGTCTTGGGATTGGATTATGTCTGTTGACCCACACTGGTACAGTACATTATTTGGATGGTATGTATTTGCAAGTTTCTTCGTAAGCGGAATTACTGTTATTGCAATGATTACTTTATACTTAAAATCTAAAGGTTATTTAGAGCATGTAAATACAAGTCACATTCACGATTTAGCTAAATTTATGTTTGGTATCAGTATTTTCTGGACATACTTATGGTTCTCTCAATTCATGTTGATTTGGTATTCAAATATCCCAGAAGAGGTTACATATTTCGTAACTCGTATCGAACACTACAAATTACCTTTCTTCGGAATGTTAGCTTTAAACTTCATTTTCCCATTGTTAATCTTAATCAATACAGATTTCAAACGTTTAACTTGGATTGTAGTTATGGCAGGTATCGTAATATTATTTGGACACTATATTGATTTCTTCAATATGATTATGCCTGCAACAGTTGGTGATCAATGGTTTATTGGTATTCCTGAAATTGGAGCTTTAATGTTCTTCTTAGGTTTATTTATCTTCGTTGTATTTACAGCTTTAACTAAGGCTCCATTAGTTCCAAAAGGAAATCCTTTAATTGAGGAAAGTAAACATTTTCATTATTAATAGTTAAAAAGAAATAAAAATGACAAGTTTCTTGGTATTTATAATTTTAGTTCTAGTCGGTATTGCAGTTTGGCAATTAACTAAAATTTTTGATTTAACCCAAATTGGCGGTTCTTCTAATAATGACGAAATTGCTAATGACAGAGATAATAGTGTTAATGGTTACTTAATGTTTGCCTTTGTTGGTTTCATTTATGTGTTCACTATTTATTCATTATATGCTTGGGGTGACTTAGTATTAGGTACTCCTGCTTCTGAGCATGGTAAAGATGTAGATAATTTAATGGCTATTTCTATGGCATTAATTTTCTTCGTACAAACTATCACGCAGTTCTTATTGCACTACTTTGCTTTTAAATATAGAGGTAAAGAAGGTCAAAAAGCATTATACTTCGCAGATAACAACAAGTTAGAAGCTATTTGGACAATTATTCCAGTTATCGTTTTAGCAGGTTTAATTATGTACGGTTTATATACTTGGAACGACATTATGTTTGTTGACAAAGAAGATGAACAAGATGCTATTGTTATCGAATTATATGCTAAACAATTTGGTTGGGAAGCACGTTATGCTGGTGATGATAAAACACTAGGTAAAGCAAACGTAAGATTAATCGAAGGTATCAACACTTTAGGAGTTGATTTAGCTGATCCAGCTGCTCAAGATGATAAAGTAGTTACTGAATTACATTTACCAGTAGGAAAAAGAGTAATTTTTAAAATGCGTTCTCAAGACGTTTTACACTCAGCTTATATGCCTCATTTTAGAGCGCAAATGAACTGTGTTCCTGGTATGATTACTCAGTTTTCATTTACTCCAACAGTTACAACTGCTGATATGAGATCTGATGAAGCTATAATGGCTAAAGTTGATAAAATCAACAAAATCAGAACTAAAAATAGTAAGAAAATTGTTGCTGAAGGTGGTGTAGCTTTAGACCCTTATACATTTGATTATTTATTATTATGTAATAAAATTTGTGGTGCATCTCACTACAATATGCAAATGAAAATTGTAGTTGATACACCTGCTGATTTCAAAAAATGGTTAACAGAAAAGCCTACATTAGCACAACAATGGAAAGAAGCTAATGCTCCTGCACCTGCAGTTGCTCCAGCAGAAGCTACTAATGCAGTAGCGGTAGATTCAACTAAAGTTGTAGCTCAAGTTATTAAATAAGTTATTTTATATTAAATATAATAGAATTAGTATGTCACACGATCACGGTCATCATAAAGAAACTTTCATAACTAAATATATTTTTAGTTTGGATCACAAAATGATAGCGAAGCAATACCTTATTTCAGGTTTATTGATGGGTATTGTTGGAGTTGTTTTATCTTTATTCTTCCGTATGCAAATTGCATGGCCTGAAGAATCTTTCGAAATTTTCAAAGTATTCTTAGGAGATAATTTCGCACCAGATGGAGTAATGCGTAACGATATTTACCTTGCTTTGGTAACTATTCACGGAACAATCATGGTATTCTTTGTACTTACCGCTGGTTTGAGTGGTACATTTAGTAACTTGTTAATTCCATTACAAATTGGAGCACGTGATATGGCTTCAGGATTTATGAACATGCTTTCTTTCTGGATGTTCTTCATTTCTTGTGTTATTATGATTGCTTCTTTATTCGTAGAATCAGGACCAGCATCTGCAGGTTGGACAATTTATCCTCCATTAAGTGCCTTACCACAAGCTATTCCTGGATCAGGTTTAGGTATGACTTTATGGTTGGCTTCTATGGCTATTTTCATTGCTTCTTCATTAATGGGATCTTTGAATTATGTAGTTACAGTAATCAACTTAAGAACAAAAGGAATGACTATGACAAGATTGCCTTTAACAGTTTGGGCTTTCTTCGTAACAGCTATTATTGGTATTGTATCTTTCCCAGTATTATTCTCTGCGGCTTTATTATTAATTTTCGATAGAAGTTTTGGAACATCATTCTTCTTGTCAGATATTTTCATTCAAGGTGAAGTTTTACATTACCAAGGAGGTTCTCCAGTATTATTTGAACACTTATTCTGGTTCTTAGGTCACCCTGAAGTTTACATCGTATTATTGCCAGCTTTAGGTATTACTTCTGAAATTATTGCTACCAACTCTAGAAAACCAATTTTTGGTTACCGTGCAATGATTGCTTCTATCTTAGCAATTGCATTCTTATCAACTATTGTTTGGGGTCACCACATGTTTATTTCAGGTATGAATCCTTTCTTAGGTTCGGTATTTACCTTTACAACATTATTAATTGCAATTCCATCGGCTGTAAAAGCATTCAACTACATTACAACACTTTGGAAAGGTAACTTACAATTAAATCCTGCAATGTTATTCTCTATCGGATTAGTATCTACTTTCATTACTGGAGGTTTAACAGGTATTATTCTTGGAGATTCAACTTTAGATATTAACGTTCACGATACATATTTCGTAGTAGCTCACTTCCACTTAGTAATGGGTATCTCTGCACTTTACGGATTCTTTGCTGGTGTTTACCACTGGTTCCCTAAAATGTTTGGTAGAATGATGAATAAAAACTTAGGTTACGTTCACTTCTGGGTAACTGCTATTTGTGCTTACGGAGTTTTCTTCCCAATGCACTTTATTGGAATGGCTGGTTTACCAAGACGTTACTACACAAACTCAGCTTTCCCATTATTTGATGAATTAGCAGACGTAAACGTTTTAATTACGATGTTTGCAATCGTAGGAGCAGCATTCCAAATCGTATTCTTCTGGAATTTCTTCTATAGCATTTTCTACGGTAAGAAAGCAACTCAAAACCCATGGAGATCTAATACTTTAGAATGGACTACACCAGTTGAGCATATTCACGGAAACTGGCCTGGAGAAATTCCTGAAGTACACAGATGGCCTTATGATTACAGTAAACCAGGTCACGATGAAGACTTCGTTACCCAAGTTACACCAATGAAAGAAGGAGAAGAAGTTTTGCATCATTAAGATTTTTTCCACAATCATACAAACCTCTCCAATCGGAGAGGTTTTTGTTTTATAACTTTACTTATCTTTGCTTTTATGAATGATAATTTGAATCCCAATAAAGAATCCTATTCTCCGCAAGATATTGATATCGAAAAGGCATTGCGCCCACTAAGCTTCGATGATTTTTCTGGACAAGAACAAGTATTAGAAAATCTAATTGTTTTTGTACAAGCAGCTAATTTGCGAAAAGAAGCGTTAGATCATACTTTGTTTCATGGACCTCCAGGTTTAGGTAAAACTACGTTGGCGAATATCTTAGCTAATGAGTTGGGAGTTGGAATCAAAATCACTTCTGGACCAGTTTTAGATAAACCAGGAGATTTAGCTGGATTACTAACGAATCTTGAAGAGCGAGATGTTTTATTCATTGATGAAATTCATCGTTTAAGTCCAATTGTAGAAGAATATCTGTATTCTGCGATGGAAGATTTCAAGATTGATATCATGATTGAATCAGGTCCAAATGCTAGAACGGTTCAAATCAATTTGAATCCATTTACTTTAGTTGGAGCTACCACTCGTTCTGGATTATTAACGGCACCAATGCGTGCTCGTTTCGGAATTCAAAGTCGTTTACAATATTACAATACCGAATTATTAACCACAATTGTCCAACGTAGTTCATCGATTTTAAAGATGCCAATTACAATGGAAGCCGCTATTGAAATAGCAGGTAGAAGTAGAGGAACACCTCGTATTGCTAATGCTTTATTGCGTCGTGTGCGAGATTTTGCTCAAATCAAAGGAAATGGGAAAATCGATATTGAAATCGCAAAATTCGCCTTGAAAGCGTTAAATGTGGATGCTCACGGATTAGATGAAATGGATAATAAAATTCTATCTACAATTATCGATAAATTCAAAGGCGGACCTGTAGGATTAACCACACTAGCAACCGCAGTTTCCGAAAGTGGTGAAACCATTGAAGAAGTATACGAACCTTTTTTAATTCAAGAAGGTTTCATCATGCGAACGCCTCGCGGAAGAGAAGTTACCGAAAAAGCGTACAAGCATTTAGGGAAAATTAAAAACAATATTCAAGGAGGCCTTTTTTAATGACGGTTGATGGGTGTTTGATGATGGATGTTTCAAATTTTTAAGTAAAAATATGAGTTTCAAGTTTGAAAAATTAATTATTTGGCAATTAGCAATGGATTTTGGTGAAGAAATTAATACTATAGCTAATTCTTTTCCCCAAACGGAACGTTATAATTTGTCTTCTCAAATTTCAAGAGCTGTTGACTCAATAGCATTAAATATTTCTGAAGGCTCTGTTGAGCAAACTATTCCTGAATTTAAGCGATTTCTAAATTATTCTATTCGTTCAATCGCTGAAGTTGTAACGTGTTTGCATAAAGCTAAAAGAAGAAATTACATAACTCAAGAACAATTTGATTACTTGTATGCTAAGTCATTCGAATTGATGAATAGAACTTTGGCTTTTAAAACACAATTAAAATAAGTGATTCAGTCATCCATCATCCATCATCAGACATCCATCATCAAACAAGAAGCCCAACGCCTCGGCTTTTTGTCTTGCGGTATTTCCAAAGCTGGTTTTCTAGAAGAAGAAGCTCCAAGACTAGAAAATTGGTTAAATAATAACATGAACGGTCAAATGAGTTATATGGAAAACCATTTTGACAAACGTTTGAATCCAACTTTATTGGTAGATGATGCTAAAAGTATCATTTCTTTATTGTTGAATTACTATCCTTCCGAACTTCAAAATCAGGATTCGTATAAAATTTCAAAATACGCTTACGGACAAGATTATCATCACGTCATAAAAGAAAAATTAAAGGAATTATTACATTTCATTCAAACTGAAATTGGAGAAGTTTCAGGAAGAGCTTTTGTCGATTCGGCACCCGTTTTGGATAAAGCTTGGGCGGCAAAAAGTGGTTTGGGTTGGGTTGGAAAAAATAGTAATCTCATTACACAAAAAGTAGGTTCGTTTTATTTTATTGCTGAATTAATTATTGATTTGGAATTAGAATATGATGCACCAACAACCGACCACTGTGGAAGTTGTACCGCTTGCTTAGACGCTTGTCCTACAGAAGCTATTGTAGCGCCTTATGTGGTAGATGGAAGTAAATGTATTTCGTATTTCACTATCGAATTGAAAGACAATTTACCGCAAGAAATGAAAGGCAAATTTGATGATTGGATGTTTGGTTGCGATGTTTGCCAAGATGTTTGTCCTTGGAATCGTTTTTCAAAACCAAATAATGAACCGCTTTTTCAAACGAATAAGGAGATTTTAAATTTCTCAAAATCGGATTGGGAAGAAATTACAGTAGATACTTTTCAAAAGGTATTTAAAAATTCAGCTGTAAAAAGAACTAAATATGAAGGCTTGCTTCGTAATATCAATTTCCTGAAGAAATAAAATGATATAGTGTTTTTCAGACAAAAAATATTTTCAATTTCAAAACTTTACTGTAGTTTTGAGAGTTATTAAAAAGAAAAAATAAAATTATGGCATCAGGATTTTTCGCAATCTTAGACGATATCGCTGCATTGATGGACGATGTAGCAATGACTAGTAAATTAGCAACCAAAAAAACAGCTGGAATTTTAGGAGACGACTTAGCAGTTAATGCCGAAAAAGCAACGGGCTTTTTAGCTTCAAGAGAAATTCCAGTGTTGTGGGCAATTACAAAAGGTTCGTTTATCAATAAATTGATTATTCTTCCAGTTGTTTTTGTTTTGAATTGGTTATATCCACCAGCTATTAAAGCCGCTTTAATCATTGGAGGAGTTTATTTAGCTTATGAAGGAGTAGAAAAAATTATCGAATACTTTTTGCATCGTGCTAAAAAAGGAGAAGAAGTTATAGAAGAAAGTAAGTTGGAAGAAACAGATGAAAATTCGGAAAAGGCAAAAGTAAGTTCGGCTATTAAAACTGATTTTATTCTTTCGCTTGAAATTGTCATCATCGCTTTAGGAACCGCAATGGAAAAACAACACGAATTAATTACGCAAATTCTAAGTGTAACTTTCGTTGCAATTATTGCAACCGTTGGAGTTTACGGAATCGTAGCTTTAATTGTGCGTATGGACGATGCTGGTTTTTATTTAATGAGAAAAGGTAATGAAAAAGGATTTTTATCTTCTTTAGGCGGTGTTTTGATTAAAGCATTACCACTTGTTATTAAATTTCTTGCTTTTGTTGGGACTATCGCACTTATATTAGTTTCAGGAGGTATTTTTCTTCACAATATTGAATATATACATCACTTAATTCCACATAGTATTCCATCAACAGTGGCTGAATTTGGTGTCGGAATCGCATTTGGATTGGTAGCAGTTTTGTTGATGACGGGGTTTAAGAAGGTGAAGGGATTGGTGAAAAAGTAACTGTTTTTTTATTGTTTTTCAGTAAAACTTTTTTTCAAAAGAATGTAAAAATAATTTCTCATTTTATACGTATACCCTTATATTTGTAAGTTAGTAAAATAAAAAACCATGCATAAAGATAGTAAACGTAGAGAAGCCTTATTATATCACGCAAAACCAACACCTGGAAAAATTCAGGTAGTTCCAACCAAAAAATATGCAACTCAAAGAGATTTAGCATTAGCGTATTCTCCAGGAGTAGCAGAACCTTGTTTAGAAATTGAAAAAGACGTTAACAACGTTTATAAATATACCGCAAAAGGAAATTTAGTCGCTGTAATATCAAACGGAACCGCAGTTTTAGGTTTAGGAGATATTGGTCCAGAAGCTTCAAAACCTGTAATGGAAGGAAAAGGTTTGTTGTTCAAAATCTTCGCAGATATTGATGTATTCGATATCGAAGTTGGAACAAAAGACATCGAAGAATTCATTGCAACGGTAAAAAATATCGCTCCAACTTTCGGAGGAATTAACCTAGAAGACATTAAAGCGCCAGAATCTTTCGAAATTGAAAGACGTTTGGTAGAGGAATTGAATATTCCAGTAATGCACGATGACCAACACGGAACTGCTATTATTTCATCAGCCGCTTTATTGAACGCTGTTGAGTTAGCAGGAAAGAAAATGGAAGAAGTGAAAATGGTCATTTCTGGAGCAGGTTCGGCAGCGATTGCATGTGCTAATTTATATGTTGCTTTCGGTGTGAAACCTGAAAATGTTGTAATGTTCAACAGTAAAGGAGCCTTAAGAAAAGACGACCCAAGAGTTACTGACATGCAACGTCGTTATGCAACGGATAAACATTATGACGATTTAGCTCACGCTATGAAAGGTGCTGATGTATTCATCGGATTGTCTTCGGGAGATATTGTAACTCCAGAAATGTTGTTAGGAATGGCAGATAATCCAATCGTTTTTGCGATGGCAAATCCTACTCCAGAAATCAATTATAATTTAGCTATCGATACGCGTAAAGATATCATTATGGCAACAGGCCGTTCTGATCATCCTAACCAAGTGAATAATGTATTAGGTTTTCCATTTATTTTTAGAGGTGCTTTAGATGTTAGAGCTACAAAAATTAATGAGGAAATGAAGAAAGCAGCTGTTATCGCTTTAGCGGAATTAGCAAAAGAATCGGTTCCAGAACAAGTAAATATTGCTTATGGCGAAACCAAATTAACGTTTGGTCGCGATTATATCATTCCAAAACCTTTTGATCCAAGATTAATTGCTGCAGTTCCGCCAGCCGTAGCAAAAGCTGCTATGGAATCTGGTGTGGCAACAGCTCCAATTACCGATTGGGAAAAATACAAAGACGAATTATTAGAACGAATGGGTTCTGATAATAAAATGATTCGTCTATTAACCAATAGAGCAAGAACGAATCCAAAGCGTATCATTTTTGCGGAAGCAGATCAAATAGATGTGTTAAAAGCAGCTCAAATTGTTCATGAAGAAGGTATTGGTTTCCCAATTTTATTAGGAAATTTAGAAACCATTAAAGAATTAAAAGCTGAAATTGGTTTTGATATCGAAGTGCCAATTTTTGACCCAAAAACAAAAGAATCTGAAGCTAAAAGATTAGAATATGCGAAGCATTTTTGGGAAACCAGAAAACGCAAAGGAATCACGTTATTAGATGCGGAAAAATGGATGCGAGAGCGTAACTATTTTGGCTTAATGATGGTAAATACAGGCGAAGCTGATGCTATGGTAACAGGATATTCTAGAAGTTATCCAACAACTATCAAGCCTGTAATGCAATTGATTGATAAAGCGCCAGGTGTTTCTAAAATTGCCACTACGAATATGATGATGACGGCAAGAGGCCCAATTTTCTTGTCGGATACCGCAATTAACCCTAATCCTTCGGCTGATGATTTAGCTAGAATTGCCTTAATGACAGCTAAAACAGTAAGAATGTTCGGAATGGAGCCAGTAATTGCAATGGTTTCGTATTCTAATTTTGGATCATCGCACAATGAAGGACCAAGTAAAATAAGTCAAGCAGTTGCGTATCTTCATGAAAATTTTCCTGATTTAATTGTAGATGGAGAGATTCAAACCGACTTTGCGTTGAACTCAGAAATGCTAAAAAGTAAGTTCCCATTTTCAAAATTGGTAAATAAAAAAGTGAATACACTTATTTTTCCTAACTTAGATGCTGCAAATATTACTTACAAATTATTGAAAGAGTTAAATAAAGCCGAATCTATTGGTCCAATTATATTAGGATTAGACAAGCCAGTTCACGTATTTCAATTAGGTGCTAGTGTTGAAGAAATGGTAAATATGGCAGCAGTTGCTGTTGTAGATGCTCAAGAAAAAAGTAGAAAACAAAACAAATAAGAATACCATTATATGATAGCTCATATTCAAGGAAGATTAGTTGAAAAAACACCTACCGAAGTTGTAATTGATTGCAATGGTGTGGGCTATCATATTAATATTTCATTACACACTTTTTCATTAATTCCAGATTCTGAGAGTTTGAAATTATATACGTTTCTTCAAGTTAAAGAAGATTCGCATAGTTTGTTTGGATTTGTTGAAAAACAAGAAAGAGAACTTTTTAAGTTATTGCTTTCGGTTTCAGGTGTGGGTGCAAGTACAGCTAGAACCATGTTGTCATCTTTAGCGCCAGCCCAGATTATTCAGGCTATTGCGGCAAATGATGTTGCAACCATTCAATCGATGAAGGGAATTGGAGCTAAAACAGCCCAACGAATTATCCTAGATTTGAAAGAAAAAGTGTTAAAAGTGTACAATTTAGATGAAGTTTCGGTCATTGAAAGCAATACAAATAAAGATGAAGCGTTATCTGCTTTAGAAGTTTTAGGATTTGCAAGAAAAGCAGCCGAAAAAGTAATCGATAAAATTATAAGAGAAACCCCAAATGCCTCTGTAGAAAACTTAATAAAACAAGCTTTAAAAAATTTATAAAACTTGAAAAACATTAACATAAAGGCGGTAAATAAATTACAATATAGTCTTGCATTATTATGTATCTTTTTTTCTTTTTCGTTACAAGCACAAGTTGACGAAGAAGAGAAAGATACTATTAAAACTGGCGTTGATTTAGGTAAGTTAAGTATGCCTAATCCTGTGAGTATTTTAGATAGATATGTTTACGACCCAGCTTCTGATCGTTATATTTATACGAGTTCTGTAGATGGTTTTA
Source organism: Flavobacterium sp. (assembly GCF_023151265.1). GTDB lineage: Bacteria > Bacteroidota > Bacteroidia > Flavobacteriales > Flavobacteriaceae > Flavobacterium. Next base: position 13,805 of record NZ_JAKLJH010000018.1, on the reverse strand, counting down.
ATATTAGGTATCCTATGATACTTACACCAAAACAGTATCAAGAGCTTGTATTACGTGAGCAAATGCGAAAATACTACCAAGAGAAATCGGCAGCAATGGATGGTAAAAAAGCAGGTTCTGAAGAAGCCAAAAAAGATTTATTACCAAGATATTATGTAAATTCTAAATTTTTTGAATCTATTTTTGGTAGTAATACAATTGATGTAAAACCTACTGGTTCTGTAGAATTAGACTTAGGAGTTCGTTTTACAAAACAAGATAATCCTTCTTTCTCTCCTAGAAATAGAAAAACAACAAGTTTTGATTTTGATCAGCGAATTAGCGTTGGTTTACAAGGAAAAGTAGGAACGCGTTTAAACGTAAATGTAAATTACGATACACAATCTACTTTTGCATTTCAAAACCTTATTAAATTAGAATACACACCTACAGAAGATGATATTATTCAGAAAATAGAAGTGGGTAACGTAAGCTTTCCATTATCAAATTCTTTAGTAAGAGGTGCGCAAAGTTTATTTGGTGTTAAAGCACAATTACAATTTGGAAAAACAACTTTTACAGGAGTTTTCTCCGAACAAAAATCCCAAACAAAATCGGTAACAGCTCAAGGTGGAGGAACGCTTCAAGACTTTGAGGTTTTTGCATTAGATTACGATGCGGACCGTCATTATTTCTTATCGCAATATTTTAGAAATAACTATGATAAAGCTTTAGAAACATTTCCATATATTAATTCTCGTGTGCAAATTAATCGAATTGAGGTTTGGATAACAAATAAACAAAACAGAGTAAATACTACAGATAATAATCTTAGAAATATCGTAGCACTTCAAGATTTAGGAGAAGCGCCATTAACGGGAGTTTTACCTCAAGAAACGGTTCATATAGACTTAACTTCTCATCCAAATTTTTATAATGTTCCGGCTAACACACCTTCTAATAATGCCAATAATAAATATGATCCTAACAATATTGGAAGTAATTTTTTAAATAGTGCAATTAGAGATGTTTCTTTAGCTTCAAACGGCTTTAGCCCAACCATTGGTGCTGCTGAAGGAATTGATTTTGCAAAACTTGAAAACGCTAGAAAACTTACACCTTCAGAATTTACGTATCATCCTCAATTAGGATATATATCGTTAAATCAAAAGTTAGCTAACGATGAAGTTTTAGCGGTTTCTTATCAATATACAATTGGTAGTGATGTGTATCAAGTTGGAGAGTTTGGTACAGATGGTGTAGATGCAACAAACGTGGGTGGAACAGGAATTCCAAATTCTCAAGCCTTGGTGTTGAAATTATTAAAAAGTAATTTAACCATTAATGAGTATAAAATTGGTGGGGTAGATCCAAAATATACCATGCCAACTTGGAACTTGATGATGAAAAATATTTATCAAATTCCTGGAGGTTATCAATTGCAACAGGAAGATTTTAAATTAAATATTTTATACACAGATCCGTCACCTTTAAATTATATTACACAATCAGGTATTGATCCTTTGCCTGCAGATGTTGACCAAACGCCATTGTTAAAAGTATTCAATTTAGATCAATTAAATTATACAAATGATCCACAAGAAGGTGGAGATGGTTTTTTCGATTTTTATCCAGGTTTAACAGTTGATACCCAACGCGGGAAAATTATTTTCTTAAAAGTAGAACCTTTCGGAAGTCATTTATTTAACAAATTAGATGTTCCAGCTTTAGTGGAAAACTATGATGATCCATTAACGTATAATACCAATCAAACAAAATACGTTTTTAGAAGTTTATATAAAAACACACAAGCAGCAGCTTTACAAGAAAGTGCTAAGAATAAATTCCAATTAAAAGGACGCTTTAAGTCTATGGGTGGAGATGGAATTTCTATTGGAGCTTTCAATGTGCCTCAAGGTTCAGTTGTAGTAACGGCTGGAGGAAGAGTTTTAGTTGAAGGAGTTGATTATACAGTAAATTACCAAATGGGTAAAGTAAATATTCTAGACCCTTCGTTACAAGCATCTAATACTCCAATTGAAGTTTCTGTTGAAAATAATTCCGTTTTTGGACAACAAACAAGAAGATTTTGGGGTTTAAATGTAGAGCATAAATTTAACGACAAGTTTTTAATGGGAGCTACTATTTTAAACATGTCTGAACGACCATTTACAACCAAATCAAATTATGGTCAAGAATCAGTAAATAATACAATTTTCGGATTTAATACTAACTTTTCAACCGAAGTACCTTTCTTTACAAGATTAGTAAATAAACTACCTAATATTGACACTGATGTACCATCAAATTTATCATTCAGAGGAGAAATCGCATATCTGAAACCTGGTGCTTCAAAAGCGGATCAATTTAATGGAGAAGCTACAACTTATATAGATGATTTTGAGGGTTCTCAAACTACAATCGATATGCGTTCGCCACAAGCTTGGACACTGTCTAGTGTGCCGTTAGAAGGTAGTTTTGATGGAAATCCATCTGCATCTGAGCCAACTGTTAATGATTTGAGTGTAGGCTTTAAAAGAAGCAAGTTATCTTGGTATACAATTGACCCTGTTTTTTATACGCAAACACCAGCTGGTATTGATGATGACGATTTATCATTCAATAAATCAAGACGTGTTTTTAGTCGTGAATTGTATCCAGTTACAGATATTGCTCAAGGAGAAACTAATGTAATTTCTACACTCGATTTAAGTTATTACCCAAAAGATAGAGGAGCTTACAATTTTAATCCAAGTTTAAGTGCTACAAATCAGTTTTCCGATTTAGAAGCTCCAGATACTTGGGGAGGAATTATGCGTGCCATTAATTCAACTAATTTTGAACAGTCAAATGTTGAATACATTCAGTTTTGGGTGATGGATCCTTATTATGGAAATACAGGCGATGTTGCAGATCCAACTAATACAGGAAAATTAGTTTTCAATTTAGGAGAAATATCAGAAGATATATTGCCTGATGGAAGAAAATTATACGAAAACGGATTGCCAGAAGTAGGTTCAGCACAACCTACAATTAGTACGGCTTGGGGAGATGTTCCTGCTTCACAATCATTAATTTATGCATTTGATACAAACGAAGGCAATAGAGTCGTTCAAGATGCTGGTTTTGATGGGTTAACAGATGCTGAAGAAGCAGCCAAATTTGCAGATTTTGCGTCTTATCCTGACCCATCTGCAGATAATTATCGATTTTATTTAGAAACTACAGGAGATATCGTTACTCGATACAAAAATTATAATGGATTTGAAGGAAATTCACCGGTTTCAGTTACAAACGATAACAGAGGAAATACTACTTTTCCAGATGTAGAAGATGTAAATCGTGATAATACGATGAATACCATTAATGCATATTTTAAATTTGAAGTTGAACTTGAATCTTATCCACAAGGAGCAGTTCCAGTTGGACAAAAATATATTGCTGATTTTAGAGAAGTAAATACTGGTTTAGATTTGCCTAACGGTAGTGCTGGTAAAGCAAGATGGATTTTGTATAAAATTCCAATTAATGAATTCACCGATGCTAATAAAGTAGGTCCGATTTCTGATTTCCGTTCTATTCGTTTCATGAGAATGTATATGACAGGATTTAAAGATGAAATCACATTGCGTTTTGGAGCTTTAGATTTAGTAAGAGGAGAATGGAGACGTTATACAGGTAATTTTGATGAGTTAGACACTGATCCTGATGATGAAAATACTGGTTTTGATGTGGTTGCTTTAAATATTCAAGAAAACGGAAGAAGAAGTCCTATTAGATATGTAACACCGCCAGGAGTTGTTAGAGAACAGTTGTACAATAACAATACGGTAATCAATCAAAATGAGCAATCACTTTCTTTACGTGTTTATGATAAGTTAGGTGGAACTGCTAACGGTTTAGAAAATAATGATGCAAGAGCTGTTTTTAAAAATGTAAACGTAGATATGCGTCAGTTTAAAAAGCTACGTATGTTTTTACATGCTGAAGCTGTTCAAAATGGCGATTTAGATGACGATGAATTAATAGCTTTTATTCGTTTTGGAAATGATTTTACCGATAACTTCTATCAAGTAGAAATGCCTTTAAAGGTTACGCCTCATGGTGCATCAACTCCTGAAGAAGTATGGCCATTAGAAAACGAAATCGAATTACCACTAGATTTCTTAACTAAATTAAAGGTTTTAAATCTTCAAAATGATCCTGCAATTGATTACAGTGATCCTAGCGGAATTGGATTTATCGAAGAAGAAGATATTAAGATAGGTTCTTCAAAAAACAGATTAACATTAGGTATCAAAGGAAATCCTAATTTCGGATTGGTTCGTACCTTAATGATAGGTATTAAAAATAAGTCAGGAGATATTCAACGAGGAGAAGTTTGGTTTAACGAACTTCGTATGTCGGAAATGGACAATAAAGGTGGTTACGCTGCTGTTGCTAATTTAGATACTAACTTTGCTGATTTTGCTAATGTTTCTGCAACAACAAGAGTAAGTACTATTGGTTTTGGTTCTTTAGAACAGGGCCCAAATGAAAGAAGTAGAGAAGATGTTTTTCAATATGATATTGTAACTAATTTGAATTTAGGAAAGTTATTGCCAAAAAAATGGGGTATAAATCTACCATTTAACTATGCAGTAGGTGAAGAAACAATTACACCTAAGTTTGATCCTTTTTATCAAGATATCGAGTTAGATCAATTGCTAGATATAACATCAGATCCTGAGGATAGAGCAAATTATGAACAAAGAGCAATTGATTATACTAAGAGAACAAGTTTCAATTTAATTGGGGTTAAAAAAGAAAAAAATCCTGAGAAGAAATCACATTTTTATGATGTTGAAAATTTAACGTTGTCTTACTCATTAAACGAAACGGAACATCACGATTACGAAATTGAAAATTTAATCGACAAGCAAAACAGAACAACTGTTGATTATGCTTATGCTTTTAAGCCTAAAACAGTTGAGCCTTTTAAAAACACTAAAGTCTTAAAGAAAAGCGGCTATTACAAAATGTTGAGCGATTTTAATTTTAATTATTTGCCTACAAATGTTTCGTTTAGTTCAAATATAATTCGTCAGTTTAACAGACAGCGTTTCAGATTGGTCGATGTTCAAGGAATTGGTTTAGGAGATTTGTACAGAAGAAATTATTTCTTCAATTATACTTATGGTGTCAACTATAATTTGACTAAATCTCTTCGATTAAATTATACTGCTTCTTCAAATAATATTGTACGTAATTATTTAGATGAAAATAATTTACCAATAGATGGTTTAGATATTTGGGATGATTATTGGAATGTTGGAGAATCAAACCAGCACAATCAACAATTGGTGGTTAATTATGATTTGCCTATTAATAAAATTCCAATTTTTAGTTTTGTAAAATCTACATATTCATATACGGGTGATTATAACTGGCAGCGTGCTTCAGATGCTTTTTCTACAATTACAGGAGAAGATGGAAATGAATATGCTTTAGGTAATACAATCCAAAATGCAAATTCTCATAAGTTAAATACTATTTTGAATATGGATTTGTTTTACAAATACATCGGATTAACAAAAACAAAAAATAATAAGAAAAAGCCAGTTGCTAACAAGGATAAAAATGCTGTTCCAAAACCTGGACAGCAAATAACAGCACCTAAAAATAACATTTCTAATGAGCGAAGTGTTTTTATGAGTGGACTAATTGGAGTTGTGACTAGTGTTAAGAATATTCAAATTAATTATAACGAAAGTAACGGAACTGTTTTACCAGGATATTTGCCTGGACTAGGTTTCTTTGGTTCTTCAAAACCTACTTTAGGATTTGTTTTCGGAAGTCAATCAGATGTAAGATATGAAGCGGCTAGAAATGGATGGTTAACAACATTCCCAGAGTTTAACCAGAATTTTACCCAGGTGGAAAATAAAAAGATAGATTTTACTGCTAAAGTAGAATTGTTCCCTGATTTAACAATTGATTTGTCTGGAGACAGAACTTATGCTTATAATTACTCAGAACAATTTGATGTTACCTCAGGAGAATATAATTCAAGATCGCCTTATGATTTTGGAAATTTCAATATTTCAACAATTCTAATTCAAACAGCATTTTCACAAAGCGATGTAAATTTTTCTCAGTCTTTTCAAGATTTTAGAGATAATAGAATGGTCGTAGCAAATAGATTGGCAGAAAATTATTATAATGGAAACTCTTTTCTACGTGATGCTGATGGATATCCGTTAGGTTTTGGAAAAAATAGTCAGCAAGTGTTATTACCTGCTTTCTTGGCTGCTTATTCTGGGCAAGATGCAGAAAAAGTATCAACTGGAGTGTTTAGAAATATTCCTTTGCCTAACTGGACGCTTAAGTATACAGGTTTAATGAGATACAAATGGTTTAAAGATAATTTCAAACGTTTTTCTTTACAACATGGGTATAGAGCACATTACAATGTAAATGCGTTCCGTTCTAATTTAAATACTTCTCCAGTAGATGCAAATGGTAATTTCTTCGCTTCAAAAATTATTTCAAATGTTAATCTTGCAGAACAATTTAATCCGCTTATTAAAGTTGAATTTGAAATGAAAAATTCAATCAAAGTACTTGCCGAAATTAAAAAAGACAGAACTTTAAATATGAGTTTTGATAATAACTTATTAACTGAAGTTAGCGGAAATGAATATATAATAGGTTTAGGTTATCGTATAAAAGATGTTACTATAAATTCTGCACTTGCAGATAATGTGTCTGGAATAATAAAAAGTGACATTAATATTAAAGCGGATTTTGCTTTGAGAAAAAACAATACTATTGTGCGTTATTTAGATTATGATAACAATCAATTAGGAGGAGGGCAAGATTTATGGTCTATAAAATTAACAGCTGATTATTCGTTTAGTAAAAACTTAACAGCAATTTTCTTTTATGATCATCAATTTTCACAAGCGGTTATTTCAACTTCTTTCCCTATTACTAACATAAGAAGTGGATTTACATTACGATATAATTTTGGTAATTAATAAATTCTTAAAATAATAATTTTAGAAACAACCATTCAGAATGATTTTTTGAATGGTTGTTTTTTATGCAAAAAAATAACAAAAACCTTTTTTTCAATTCAATAAATACAATTACATTTGTACGTCAAAAAATTATAACCAAATGAATATACCAACTAATTTAAAATACACTAAAGATCACGAGTGGGTTTCAATTGAAGGAGATGTTGCAACAGTAGGAATTACTGATTTTGCTCAGAAAGAATTGGGTGATATCGTGTATGTAGAAGTAGAAACTTTAGATCAAACTTTAGATAAAGACGAAGTGTTTGGAACAGTAGAAGCTGTAAAAACAGTTTCTGATTTGTTTTTACCATTATCTGGAGAAATTATTGAATTCAACGATTCATTAGAATCAGATCCAGAAAAAGTAAATTCAGATCCTTACGGAGATGGTTGGATGGTAAAAGTGAAAATTTCCGATGCATCTGAAATAGATACACTTTTATCAAGTGAAGATTATAAAGCACTTATCGGAGCGTAATTTTTTATGGCTTGCTATTACTTGGACCGTTTTTATAACAGTAGCAAGTTTAGTAAGTTTTAGTTCGATTCCAAAAGTAAAAATTATTGGAAACGATAAAATAGTACACTTTTTGTTTTACTTAATTTTTGTCATTCTTTGGGGTTTAGCAAAGAAACAATCTTATTTTAAAATTAAATATGATTTGTTAATTGTTTTGATCGCAGTAGTGTATGGCATAATTATTGAGGTTTTGCAAGGTGTATTAACCGTAACCAGACAGGCAGATTTTTATGACGCACTAGCTAATTCGTTAGGCGCTTTTTTAGGATTTGTGTGTTTGTATTGTATGAAAAATAAAATTTTTAATAAATTTTTTTAAAACAGTTCTAATATTAGCTATATTAGCACCTCAAAATTAAAATTATGGAAGTAAAGAAAAATCCTAATGTAGATCCTAAAAGAAATAGCTCGCTATATTTTCTTGTTGGTCTTACAGCAGTTTTAATGTTAACCTATGTAAGCATTGAGTTAAAGTCAGAAGATCCAAGAGTTGAAGTAGAAAAATTGGAGATTGCAGACAATATGATGGGAGAAGAGGAAGAAGTTATTTTAACAATGCCTCCAGTGCAAAAATTACCACCACCACCACCACCTGCTCCAGAAGTAATTCAAATTGTAGATAACAAACAAGTTATTGAAGATAAAAAAATTGAAACTACTGAAGTAGATGAGAATAAACCGGTTGTTGTAACTCAAGCTTCTGCTTATGGAGAAGAAGGAGGAACTGCAGAGGAAGTTGATGAAGAAGTTCCATTTGCAGTAATCGAAGAAGTTCCTGTTTTTCCAGGTTGCGAAGGTGTTGCAAAAAACAAACGTTTAGAATGTTTTATGGAGCAAATGGCTAAGCATATCAAGAAAAACCAACAATACCCTGAAAGAGCAATGGAAGATAATATCCAAGGTAGAGTTTCTGTTCTTTTCGTTATTGATAAGGATGGAAGTATTACAAACGTTCAAGCTAGAGGGCCAAAAGGTGGAGAATTACTTGAAAAAGAAGCGATGAGAGTTATTTCTAAATTGCCTAAATTTAAACCTGGTATGCAAAGAGGTAAGCCTGTAAAAGTAAAATACAGTCAGCCAATTACTTTCAAATTACAATAATATCAAATCCCAACTTTTTAGTTGGGATTTTTTTTGGCATGTAAATTGTATAGATTAATTAACAAAGTGTTAACTATTAATCTATATAATCATGAAAGCAAATGTTGATTTCCCGAAAAGAGCTAAAAATAGCTTTATCTATTTTCAAGTTGGTTTAATTGCAACCATGTTGGTGGTGCTTTTTATTTTAGAATTTAATTTTAAAGATGTATCACGAACTGTTGGTTCAATACCTTCAACTGTTCCTATTTCTGAGCCAACATTTGTTTACAATCCTGCGCCAGTAACTAAACCTCAATCAGCAACAAAGCCTGTGGTGGTTAAAGTTCCTAAAGTAGCTCATGTTTTTAAATCTACTAAAGAAGAGCCAAAAAAAGAAGAGGATAAAGCGCTAATTGCTACTCAAGATAATCCTATAGATAACCCTAAAACAGATGTAACTCCTACAGATAATCCAAAAGATAATGGTGGAGGGAAAGTTGAGCCACCAACTGTTTTTTCTGTAGAACAATTGCCAATGTTTGAAGCTTGTAAAGGCTTAAGTAGAGCTGAACAAAAAGCTTGTTTTGATGAGCAATTAGCAAGAGCCATTGTAAAGCATTTAATTTATCCAGAGGATGATTTGGAAGACGGAAAACAAGGCGTTGCGCAAGTAGAGTTTGTAATCGATGAAAAAGGAGCTATTACAAATGTGAGAGCTTTAGATAACAAAAGAGCTACAATTGAGATGCAAAAAGCAGCTGAAAAAGCCGTGAAAAGAATCCCAAAATTAATTCCAGCAAAACAAGGGAATAATGCGGTGAGAATCAAATATTCAGTTCCAGTTGTGTTTAAAATTCGATAATAAAATAATATTGTGATAAAAAGTCCCATTTCGATGGGATTTTTTTATTTTTACACTTTGTAATTCTTTGTAAAATGAACATCAAGCAATATCTAGATTCAACATATCTTAAAACCGCAACCCAAGCTAACCTTTCTGAAAAAGAAAATACTGAAGTGGTAAAAAATTGTATTCAAGAAGCCATTGATAACGACTTCAAATTAATCATGATTAGACCAGATAAAGTTGTCTTGGCAAAAAAAATGATTCAAGATGCAAATTCAAAAGTTACTATTGGAACGGTTATCGATTTTCCTTTTGGAAACGGAACTTTAGAAGAAAAATTAGCAGAAGCTAAGCAAGCTATTGAAAACGGTGTTGATGATTTAGACTACGTAGTAGATTATGAAGCTTTCAAAAGAGGCGAAATTGATACTGTAAAAGAACAAGTTTTACAAGGTACAAAATTAGGGTTAGCTCATAACAAAATTGTAAAATGGATAATTGAAGTAGCGGCTTTAGATAATCATCAAATTGTACAATTATCGGCATTAATTAAGAACGTAGTAATAGCTAATTTTAGCGAAAAGGAATACGATAAGGTGTTTGTAAAATCATCAACAGGTTTTTATAAAACGCCAGAAGGTGTTCCTAACGGAGCAACTGTTTCTACAATAAAATTAATGTTAGAAAATTCTTGTCCATTACCAGTTAAGGCTGCTGGAGGAGTTAGAACCTATGAAGAGGCTGTTGAGATGATTCAATTAGGTGTAAAACGAATTGGTACATCGGCTGCAAAAGCAATTGCAACTGGCGAAACTTCAAATAGCGATTATTAAAAACAACATCATGAGAAAATTTTTTAGTTTAATTTTATTGGGTTTAAGTGGTGTAATTTTTGCTCAAAATTCGTCAAACGAACAATTTCCAAAGTTTCCTGATTGTATAAATGCAATAGGTAACCAACAAGAATCTTGTTTTTATAACACCCTTCAAAATTATTTTTATAATAACTATAAAGTGCCCCAAGAACTTCAAGAGCAAAATTATAAAGGAACAGTAATTGCAGTTTTTGAAGTAGATACTACAGGGACTTTTAAGGTTTTGTACACCGATGCTGCTCATGAATCTTTAAAGAAAGAATCTAACCGTGTTTTTGAATCTTTGCCAAAAATAACGCCAGCAACTTTTTCTGGTAGACCAACGTATGCAAAATTCTCAATCAAGATTGCTATTCCATTGGTTGCTCCAAATGTAAAAGAAGAAAACGAAGCAACTAAGTATGCAAAAACAAATACAATACTAATCGACAATAAAAAAGAATTGTCAGAATACGATGAAATTAAATATAAACCATTTGAAAATCCACAATTCAAGAGTTCGGGAGTTGTGCCATTTTCACATCAAAACTATGGTGTTTTTGATGCTTTGATGAATCAAGTGGGTACAAATAATCACACGGCTTCAAAGCCATATTCGTATGATGAAGTAGCAAAATATTATGATTTTGAAACCGCAAACAAATCCTTTTTAAAACAAAAAGAATCGTGTTGGGGAAGAAAATTGTGGAATGAAAACTTGGTTGCTATTCAAGGAGAAGATTATTGGTTTACTTTAAATCCAATTTTCGATTTTAGAATGGGTAAAGATACTGAAAGCGAAGCTTCTAATACCTTTGTAAACACAAGAGGTTTAATTGTAAATGGAGGTTTAGGTAAGCAGTTAACGTTTACAACTTCCATTTATGAAAGTCAAGGTCGATTTGCCGATTATTACAATGCTTATGCAGAAAGTATCAAGCCATCAGGTGGAAATCCAGCGATTATTCCAGGAATTGGTATTGCAAAACGATTCAAAGAAGATGCTTATGATTTTCCATTAGCTGAGGCAAATGTTAAATACCAACCTAGTAAAATGATTAACCTTCAATTAGGTTATGGGAGAAATTTCTTAGGTGATGGATATCGTTCATTGTTGCAAAGTGATGGAGCTAGTCCGTATCCGTATTTTAAAATTAATACTACTTTTTGGAAAATTAAATACACGAATACATATATGTGGCTAAAAGATGTTAGAGATTTAGCAACTGTTGATGGTACGTATGCTACGAAATACATGGCAAGTCATTATTTGAGTTGGAATGTAACCAAAAAATGGAATTTAGGTTTCTTTGAAAATGTAGTTTGGACAAATGCTAACGATAGAGGTTTTGATTTCAACTTTGTGAATCCATTAATTTTTTACAGAACAGTTGAATTTGGTTCGTCCTCTAAAACAGGAAATGCGTTATTAGGTTTAGCTACAAAATACAAATGGAATAACAGTATTAATTTCTATGGCCAATTCTTAATTGATGAATTTGCTATTGGCGATGTAAAAGAAAGTAATCAAAGTTGGAGAAATAAATTTGCGTACCAAATTGGTGCTAAATATTATGATGCTTTCAAAATAAAGAATTTATTACTTCAAGTGGAATATAATCAAGTGCGTCCTTATGTGTATTCACATAGTAATCCAATTACGAATTACGGTCACAACAATCAAAGTATGGGGCATTTATGGGGAGCTAATTTTAGAGAATTTGTAGCCATTGCGCGTTATTACAAAGGAAGATATTTTGCTGATGCGAAATTAATTTACGGTCAACGTGGTTTTGATTTCAATAACGGAACCGATAATTTTAACTACGGAGGAAATATCTATTTAGATTACGATGAAAATCGTCCTTATGATACAGGAGTTTCAATTGCACAAGGGAATAAAACAACCGTTATGATTGCGGATTTACAAGTAGGATATTTGGTAAATCCAGCCTATAACTTAAAGGTTTTCGGAAATGTGCTGTTTAGAAATTTTGATCCAACAGCAGAAACGGCATCAACTGTAAAATCAAACACCACTTGGTTTTCAATTGGACTAAGAAGCGATTTATTTAACTGGTATTTTGATTATTAATAGATTTAACTAATTTTCTAAATTCTAAATTCTAAATTCTAATTTTCATATCGTATCTTTGCGCGCAATTTCACAGCGAAAAACACTAAAGTGGACACGAATACACAACCTCAAATTAAAAAATCTCTTTACAAAGACTTTGTAGAAATTACAAAGGCGCGCTTGTCTATTAGTGTAGTGGTTTCTACCATTGCAGGATATTTGTTAGGTTTTAATGAGGAACAGCCTTTTCAATGGTTGGTTTTAGCACTATTAATAGTTGGAGGTTATTGTATGGTGGGCGCTTCCAATGTTTTCAATCAAATCATCGAAATTGAATTAGACGCCAAAATGGACCGAACTAAAAATCGTCCATTACCTTCTGGAAGAATCTCTAAACAAAATGCTTTTATTTTAGGTTGCGTTTTAACCATTTTAGGATTGGCTATTTTATACAATGTAAATCCTAAGACTGCTATGTTTGGCGCGATTTCGATTTTCATGTATGTGAGTTTGTATACGCCATTAAAAACAATGACACCTCTATCTGTTTTTGTTGGAGCTTTCCCAGGTGCTATTCCTTTTATGTTAGGTTGGGTTGCTGCAACAGGTCATTTTGGAATTGAAGCAGGAACTTTATTTATTATTCAATTCTTTTGGCAATTTCCACATTTTTGGGCAATCGGTTGGTTTTTATATGACGATTACAAAAAAGCAGGTTTCTTTATGTTGCCAACAGGTGAGCGCGATAAAAAAACAGCACTTCAAACCATTTTGTACACAATTTGGATGATTTTAGCCTCGATAATTCCAGCTTTCGGATTTACTGGAAACTTGATTTTATCTAAAACTGCAGCGGCAATCGTTTTCTTGTTAGGATTATGGATGTTGTTTTATGCGGTACAATTACACAAACAAATGGATGCAAAAGCAGCAAGAAAATTAATGATAGTAAGTGTTTCTTATATTTCTTTGTTGCAAATAATATATGTTATAGATAAATTTTTACGATAGTTATGGAAAATAGAATGACTTTGGAAGAAGAACAAGCTCGCAAAGGCAGAACCTACAAAATGCTACTTTGGTTTGGTATGATTAGTATTTGTATGATTTTTGCTGGACTAACAAGTGGATTTATTGTGAGTAAAAAGAGGCCGGATTGGGTTGCGGATTTCAATATGCCAAATTCCCTTGTAATCAGTACAATTCTAATTTTAATTAGTAGTATCACTTTTTATTTTGCAAAAAAAGCCATTAAAACTGGTTTAAATTCAAAAGGAATGTTTTTTTTAATTTTGACTCTTGTTTTAGGTTTTTCATTTGTATTTTTTCAGTTTAATGGATTCTCAGAGTTATACAAAATGCAATTAGTTCCAACTGGACC
>NZ_JAKLJH010000214.1 GCF_023151265.1 Flavobacterium sp. | reverse complement strand
GTATCGGGTAACCGTGCCCGTGTGAAGGTGATCAAAAATAAACTGGCACCTCCATTCCGTCAGGCAGAATTTGACATCATTTTTGGAGAAGGCATTAGTAAAGTAGGGGAGATCATTGACATTGGCGTGGACAAAGGCATTATTAAGAAAGCAGGTTCCTGGTTTTCTTACGAAGACACTAAATTAGGACAAGGACGCGAATCGGTAAAAGCCCTGTTTGCTGAAAACCCTGATTTGGCCGATGAAATTGAAAGCAAAATTAAAGAGGTGCTGAGCGCTGAAGCGGCTCCGGCCGAATAAAAAATTGTTTAAAGATGAAGCGAAGGAGTTCTCTTCATCCCTTGAGATTTGTTAATGGAAGTCCTGAAGCGCACGCTTCGGGACTTTTGTTTTTAGGACTCTGCAAACTTTTAAAATATAGAAATACTTTGTATCTTCATAAGATTAAACCCAAAGCTCCGAAATTAATTACAAATGCTTACAAACAATTGTAAACGGCTTTATGGCGCTTAGCGGGTAGTTACCTCCAATGCGCCCGGACAGAATTTCAATCGACAAATTCACGGCTGACAATTAACTTTTCGGAAGACTTTAGGGCACGCAACTAATAAACATTTTAGGGAACTAGAAACAGTTTTTAGTTTTTTTCTCTCCTCCCCTTTTTGCGGGTTTTAAAAACCCGTTTTGGCTATACCTAATTTAGCACATTTGCTTTTTGCCCTCCATAGACGCAGACGCAATTGCAAAAATCAAAAGAGCTAAATCCCTCCCCTACACAATTAGGTGTGCATTGCACAATTTGTGCGCGTGTGCTTGACGCACCATAAGGCGCGCCACAGGCGTAAGGTTATTTATTTTAAAAACAAATGATTTGTAAAAAGTGAATGCGGTGCACTAACAAGGTTGATGTCAAATTTTAGCGACGGTTCTACCCGAGAACTTGCATTATGAATTCTGAAGGATATTTGCCATCCTTCACTTAAAGATACCAAAAGTGTTGTTTTAGAATTATCTTGATACACAACTTCGATAAGTCGATTTGGTAGTTTTAATTTTGGAATTTTTGCTTTTGGTTTAATATTTTCAAATGGTAAATTCAAACTTCCATGAAGATTGTACGCTTGAATTTCTACTTTTTTATCTCCTTTGATTACTTTATAAAAATCTTTATTCCCAATTAAATATTCAACTAATCGTTGAGCAACAATACCTGGGTTTTCTTTGTCTAATTTGATTAACTCTTTTTTGAATGCATTTAAAACAGGGATATATACACTTGTATGATAGTCTCCTAATGCTTCCCATTTATGAGTTGCTTTACTAGCTTTTCTAATTGACGCTAATTCATCAAAAATTGATTTTATCTCATTAAAATAATTTTCAGAGCAGCTGAATCCAACCCACTTTTCTCCGAAATTTATATCATTAGATAATCTCGAATGCTTAACAGCTCTGTGATTATTTTTTGCAGAAATTCCAATTTCCCACTTTTGTAAAGACCTAATTGCTAATACATCTCTTACATCTCCAGTTTGTCCTTTTTGATCAGAAACAATTTCAAGTTGCAATTTATCCTCTTTACTAACACCATTTGATAAACGAGGCTCTATGTCAATTAAGAAATTTACAGCAAAACTAGCTACTAATTTATAATGACCTTGTTCTTTTTCATCAAAACTTAAAAAACATTTTAGTGCAGTCTTATAAGGTTCGTTATTTACAACTTCCACTGTTGTAATAGATTTTAAACGTTCTAAAAATTCATTCAGTAAAGCATACTCAAAAGCTTTACCATTTATAGTCTGAGTTGCTACTTTTGCCATTAAACTGCTATACTATTTATAATCTCATTCATTTTTTCAATAACAAGATTTCCGTTAATTTCCTTAATAACCCCCTTAGATTGTACTTTTTTTGTTGTTTTTATAGAACTTAAATCTTCGTGTATTTTTTTTCCAAGAATAGTACCCATTTTAACAGGCACTGCATTTCCAATCATTTTATAGCCAGCTACAACATTTGAGTAATGAAAAATAAAATTATCAGGAAATGTTTGTATTCTAGCGCATTCTCTAACACTAAGCCTTCTGTATAATTTTTCTTTTCCTTTAACAAACTCTCTAACATTTTGTTCTATAAATTTCATCTTAGGTGCTTGAGGATGAATTGGAGCGTGGCGACCACCTGCCTGAATTGTAAATGATACTTCATCCCAAGAACGAACTCTATTACGAGACATAAAAATAGACGAGAATCCACCAATCATATATTCATGATTTGCAACTTTACATTCTTTACCATTTGTATAGTTTCCTGCTTTTGCAGCAAGA
>NZ_JAKLJH010000017.1 GCF_023151265.1 Flavobacterium sp. | reverse complement strand
CGTGCAACAGCTATAATTGAATATGATGATTTTAGAGGAAAAGAAAAGCATGAAATTGAGGCTTGGTTTTGTCCTGAAATTCCATTTTCTTATGGTCCGGATATCTATTATGGATTACCAGGTTTAATATTTGAAGCCAATTATGTTAATTCTAAGGTTAAATTTTATTTAAAAAGTATTGTAAAATTAGATTCTCAAATTCCTTTAACATTGCCAAATGAAAACGCAATTACTGAAGAAGAATTCACAGCAATTTTTAATGCTGAAATGAAAAAATTAACGGAGGAAAATTAATAAAATCTAAATGCCAAAATCCCTAA
Organism: Flavobacterium sp.; assembly: GCF_023151265.1. GTDB lineage: Bacteria > Bacteroidota > Bacteroidia > Flavobacteriales > Flavobacteriaceae > Flavobacterium. The sequence continues at coordinate 25,189 of NZ_JAKLJH010000017.1, read as the reverse complement.
TTCTATTACTACTTTTTCCTTTATTTTCTCTTTCCCAAACCTTAACCGGCACAGTGAAAGATTCGCTTGGAAACCCATTGCAAAATGCCAATATAATTGCTAAACCTTTAGTGGAAAAACAAGGCTTAAAATTTGCTATTGCTGATCATTTAGGTAGATACAAATTAGAATTAGAAAAAGAGGTTCCTTATGAAGTAAGGGTTTCGTATTTAGGTTTTGTAGAGGAAATCTTAAATCTTCCGGCAAATTTTTCGCAAAAAGAGCATCATTTTAAACTTAAAGAAAACGGGCAAGAATTAAAAGAAATTACCATAACCTACGATTACAAACCTGTTGTGGTTAAAAAAGATACTTTAATTTATGATGTAAAAGCTTTTGCCAACGGTAACGAACGCAAGCTTAAAGAACAATTAGAAAAACTACCTGGAGTTGAAGTAGATAAAAACGGAGGCGTTACGGTTCAAGGTAAAAAAGTGACCAAGTTTTTAGTAGAAAATAAATCGTTTTTTGGTGGTGGCACCAAATTAGGCGTAGAAAACATTCCAGCCGATGCCGTAGATAAAGTAGAAGTAATTGACAACTTCAACGAGGTAGGTTTTCTAAAACAAGTTTCCGATTCTGAAGACTTGGCGATGAACATCAAACTGAAAGAAGATAAAAAGAAGTTCCTTTTTGGCGATGTCGATGCAGGTGCTGAAGTTGCTAATGACAACGGCTTTTATTTAGGTCACGCTGCTTTGTTTTATTATGCACCAAAAACGAATGTGAGTTTCATTGGCGACCTCAACAACATTGGTAAACGCACTTTTTCTTTTCAAGATATGATGCGCTTTCAAGGTGGTGCTAGTAGTTTTATTTCGGGAAGAAAACAATTGACTGATTTGTATTCCTTTGCAAGCGACAACACGGATGTCATTGAAAATAAATCACAATTCAGCGCTTTGAACTTTCGCCAAGAAATCAATTCTAAATTAGATGTGGAAGGTTTTGCTATTTTTTCTAAACTTTTTACCAGTACTTTAACAGAAAGTTCTATCGAATATCTTCAAAACACAACCGCCACTTCAGAAGAACGCATCAATAAAGGTGAAAATAAATCGATTTTAGGCATCGGAAATGTAAAACTAAACTACACGCCCAACACTAAAGAGAAATGGTTTTACAACGGCCAATTTCAATCGAGCGCCAATGATATGACTTCGGTTTTAAATTCAAGACTTGATGGACAACAGACTTCGTTTGAAACGCTAAATTCAGCTGATAATGTTCAAATCAAGCAGTTTTTAGAATGGCACAAACAAGTAAATTCGAAACATACGACCACTTTGGTCATCAATCAAAGTTATGACAACCAAAAACCTATTAATACTTGGTTAACTGATACCGAATTTTTAACTGGATTAATTCCGTTAGAAAATGATTCGTTTTACAACATTCAGCAGGTAAAAAAAGTCAAAAACAATAGTATTGATGCGCTTTTTAAACATTATTGGATTATCAACAATTACAATCATTTGTATACCAATGTTGGAAATAATTTAGGAACCACACAACTGCAAATCACCGAAAAACAATACCTAACCGATGGTACTATCAATGATTTTACTACCGATGGTTTTGGGAACGACATGGATTATTTGTTAAACGATTTATATTTAGGTTTAGAATATAAGTTTAAAATTGGGAAATGGGTGAACAAACCTGCCATTTATGCCCATTATTTTCATTTGAAAACGCAACAAATTGCTTCAGATTATACTTTAAACAACACGTTTTTACAACCTAGTTGGTTAAGCGAATACGAATTCAATCAATCGGAAAACTTAAAATTCAATTACCGTTTAGTGAATGAATTTCCAGAAGCGAATCGTTTGATAGAACGTTACACCTTACAAAGTTATAATTTAGTTTTTAGAGGAAATGCATTGTTGCGAAACGAACGTTTTCACAATGCGAGTTTAAACTATTCCAAAACCAGCATGTATCGCGGTATTATGTTGTTTGCCAATGCGAGTTTTACCAAAAAAGTAAGAACCATTAGAAATGAAATTGGTTTAGATGGTATCAATCAATTTACAACACCAACCATTACCGATAATCCAGAAACTACGTATCGTGTTTATGGAAATATTGATAAAAAAATTCACAAATTTAGGTTGGGTTTAAATGCTAATTTATCTTGGTTCAACTACGTTCAAACAGTAAATAATCAAACAATAACCAACGACAGGAACAATCAAAGTATTGGAATTAAACTACGAACTGCCAACAAAAAATGGCCAAGCGTGAGTGTGAGTTACAATAAAATGTTTAGTCAGTTTTCGGGATTAACGAATTCGAAATTGACTTCTGACCGATTGGGTTTTGATTTTGATATCGATTTTTGGAAACATTTTAATTTTAAAACCGATTACGAAGTAACCTTCAACGAAAACAGCAACAACATCGCAACTGATTTTAGAATTGCTAATGCCTACTTAAGTTATCAAAAGAAAAACAATCCGTTTAGATTTGAACTTTCGGCACAGAATTACTTGAATAACGGCACAAAAATCAACAACTCATTTTCTGATTTTATGATTTCGAGTTCCACCACTTACACCTTACCAAGAATTGTAATGTTGACAGTTAGTTACAAATTATAGAAAATCAAAACACGAATTTCACGAATTAACACTAATTGCTCTGTGAAACTCTAATCAACACAATCAAAATCAAAAAAACTCAGAGAAGCTCTGTGTAAAAATACTAATATCTCTTCATCTGTATGTGCGGAATATCATCTTCCAAATACATTTCGCTGGTTTGGATAAAACCGTGTGATTCGTAGAATTTTTTCAGATATTCTTGAGCGGAAATGGTAATAGCAGTTTCATTAAAATTTTCTTTAATCGCTGCAATAGAAACGCGCATTAAATCGTGGCCGAATTTTTTAACGCGGTATTTTGGGCTTACCACAACACGTCCGATAGATGTTTCTTCAAAATAATAACCTTTGTTGAACAAACGAGAATAAGCGGCTAAATCGCCATTGTAATAGCCTAAAGCATGAAGTGCTTTCTCGTCTTTTCCATCAATGTCTTGATAAACGCAATTTTGCTCCACTACAAACACTTCTGAGCGAAGTTGAAGTAAAGAATATAGTTCGGATGTAGAAAGTTCGTTAAATCGCTTTATTTTGAATGTTATTTCCATATTAAAAAAAGAAGTTCCCTTTACAGGGAACTTGATATTATTTTAAAAACTTAACCGATTGAATAATCGCTTCCAATTCGAAAACCAAATCACGTTTCGATTTAGACGGATTATAAGTGAATCCTTCCAAAATTAAATAACGGTTATTTTTGGTGTCTTTGATAGCATAATTAACAAAAGGTCCCGCCATGAAGTCGTTTTTCAATTCCCAAGTTCCTTTCGTTAAATACGTTTTTTTACCTGCAACTGTTACGTCAAACAAATAAGGAGCATAAGCTGCTTCAGTAATCATCCAAGTGTTTGGTAACGTTCCGTGAATGTTAGCTTTTCCTATTTCATCACGCATAGTAGTAATATTAGTAATGATATCGCCTCCGTTTTCCACTTTATCAATTGGAACTTGATATACTAAAATACTGTTGTAACCAGATGTAAATTCTTTTCGTAACCAGATGAATTTATCTTTCACCATGTCGTATTTGTATCCAAAACCAATTTGAAGACTAATCCCAAACTTTTTTTGTAATTGCTCGTCTGAAACTAGAGATTTCTTCATTCGAATTTGATTCTCAATGATTTCTGAAGCTTTAATCGTTTTGATAATTTCAGCCGATTTTTCTTCTAGAACATTCAAAACATCTTCTGTGTCAGTTCCTGAAATGAAGAAAATATTTTGTGGTTTAGCAAATTTGTTGGTATTAGAGGCAAATGCAGCTTCTTTCCCTTTTTTCACAACAATAATGTTGCGACTTTTGCGAACAAAACCTTCAAAAACTTTTGTTGGATACTGATTTAAAGTAAACAATGGTTCTTCTTGTGGTAAACCATCTACTGGAGCAGCAAATTTTTTACGAATACTATCGCCAATTTCTCCATTCCACAAATTATCATCAATAATAATCGAAACATTATTGATTTTTCCGTTAGATTCTGATAAAATGGCTTGGGTTTCTTCTTTAGAAGTTTCTTTACAAGACAAAAACGATAGGGCAACAAAAGTTAAAACTGCTAATTTTTTCATGGGGTAGAACAATTTATTATCCGTTAATTTTTAATTTCATTCCGGGTTGAATATTGTCACCACTAATATCGTTCCATTTTTTTATATCATCAATAGAAACGCCTGGAAATTGTTTTGAAATTGAGAATAACGAATCACCACTTTTAACCGTGTAAGTCCCGTCGTTATTAGCCTTAGACTCGGTTTTAGTAATTATTTTTTTGTCGGAATAAATTTTTAATTTTTTTCCAGCTTGAATGTTATTTCCTTTTATGCTGTTCCATTTTTTAAGTTCGGAAATGGAAACATTATACTTGTCGGCAATCTTACCTAAGCTTTCACCACTTTTAATCGTGTGAAACTGCGTTTTTCTTTCAAATTTAGGTTTGCTTACATAGGAAGAATCAGCAGAAGAGGAAATGGAATCTTTTGAAGTTGAAGCAATAAATTCCGATTTTGTTTTTTCTTTATACGTTTCTAAATAATTCAAATAAGCGTAAATTTTCTCTTCGTTAGAAACAAATAATCCCATTTTATTTTTTGGCAAACGCAAATAATGCGGTTCATCTGCCACAAAAGGAATCACTTTTAATTTATAAATTGGATTTAAAAATTCTAATTGTTCTTCTGAAATATCCAATAACTCCGCAATATGTTTGAACGACATCTGCTTTTTCACCATAATCGTATCGGTTTCAAAATACGTTAATGGCGCTTTTTTAGGCATAATTCCGTGCTCTTTTTTGAATTCGTAAATGTAAAAAGTTGCTAAAAATGCAGGAACATAATTCGCAGTTTCTTTAGGTAAGTTTTTACGAATATTCCAATAATTTTGGCTTCCACCCGAACGACGAATTGCTTTTGAAACATTTCCTGGTCCGCAATTGTACGCTGCTAACACCATACTCCAATCGCCAAAAATTCCGTATAAACTTGATAAATATTGACAAGCCGCTTCCGTAGCTTTTAACGGATCGTAACGCTCGTCAACATAAGAAGTAACTTCTAAATTGTATTGTTTTCCTGTTGGATACATAAATTGCCACAAACCAGAAGCACCAACACGAGATTTCGCTCTAGGATTTAAAGCTGATTCCACAATAGCTAAATATTTCAATTCTAACGGAATGTTATATTTTGCTAAATGCTCTTCAAACATTGGAAAGTAATATTCTGAAATCGCCATTAAACGCTCAAATGCTTTTGGTCGATTTTTCAAAAAAGCTTTAATTGTATTTTCTAAAGCCGGATGATATTCGATATTAAAAGGTGATTTGGCATCCATTTTTGCCAAACGTTTTTTTAATAAATCAGTTGGTAGATTGTAACTAACTTCGGTATCAATATCAAACGTTTCGATATCGTTATACATATCATTTGACAACTCGAAATTTGCTAATTCCGACAACCATCTTTCATCGATACAATTACTCGTGCTGTGATTTACAAACGTTGTTTTCAATGAATCCAAATAGGACATTTTAGGCAACGGAAGTAAATTTTCTTTTTCCACAGATTCCTGCGCAAAACTAAAAAGCGACAGAAAAAGGGATGTTATTATAATTGTTTTTTTCATTCTGTTTTTTGTTTTTTTGGGGCATGTTAATCATTAATAACTTAATAACCAACGTTTTATTGTATACTTATTCTAAAATAGCTGCAATTCCAGGTAAGGTTCTGCCTTCCAGCATTTCTAACATCGCTCCACCGCCGGTAGAAACGTAACTCATCTTTGGCTCTAATCCAAATTGTTTTACAGCCGCAACACTATCGCCGCCGCCCACAAGTGAAAAAGCACCATTTGCAGTTGATTCTGCAATATATTCTCCTAACGAAATAGTTCCGTTAGCAAAAGATTCCATTTCAAAAACACCTAATGGACCATTCCAAAGAATTGTTTTTGAATCTAATATAATTCGTTTGATAATTTCTAATGATTTTGGGCCAGCGTCCAATCCTTGCCAACCATCTGGAATTTGTTTAACATCCACCACTTGCGTATTAGCATCATTTGAAAACGCATCAGCAGCCACAACATCCACAGGTAAATGAATTTGAACGCCTTTTTCTTTTGCTTGTTTTAAAATTTCGATAGCCAATTCTAATTTGTCGTCTTCGCAAATCGAATTTCCGATTTTTCCACCCAAAGCTTTAATGAACGTAAACGTCATTCCCCCGCCAATAATCATGTGGTTTACTTTATCTAAAATATTTTCAATCACCGTAATTTTTGAAGAAACTTTACTTCCTCCTAAAATCGCAACCACTGGTTTTTCTGAATTTTTCAATACTTTTTCGATGCTTTCAATTTCTTTGGCTAACAAATAACCGAAGCATTTCGCATCTTGAAAAAATTGTGCAATAATAGTTGTTGAAGCGTGTGCTCTGTGAGCCGTTCCAAAAGCATCGTTCACATAAATATCACCTAAAGAAGCTAATTTTTTTGAAAAATCGACATCTCCTTTTTCTTCTTCAGCATAAAAACGTAAGTTTTCTAACAATAAAATTTCACCTGGTTGTAAATTTTTTGCTGCATTTTCAGCAATTTCTCCAATACAATCCGAAGCAAAATGCACTTTTTGACCTAAAATTTCTTCCGTTTTTGCAACAATGTGTTGTAACGAATATTTCGCTTCAACTCCTTTTGGTCTTCCTAAGTGACTTATTAAAATTACACTTCCGCCATCTTTCAATATTTTGTCAATTGTTGGCTTTGCTGCCTCGATTCTTGTAGCATCGGTAACCTTAAAATTTTCATCTAATGGCACGTTGAAATCTACACGAATAATTGCTTTTTTGTTATTGAAATTGAAGTCGTTAAGTGTTTTCATTTGTATCGAATTTTAATTTGAACGAATGCAAATATAAATTATTGTATTTTAAATCTTTATAACAAATATCATATTTTGCATTTTTTTAAATTCTTCTAAAACCAACTTTTTGATTTCTTTTCTACCAATTTTGGTAATTTTTGATTAGGTTTGTTCCATGCTTTTCAAAGATATTTTAGGACAGGAACATATTAAAAATCACTTAACTAAGAGTGCCGAAGCCGGAAGAATTCCGCACGCTCAGTTGTTTGTAGGACCCGAAGGTTGTGGTACACTTCCGATGGCGATTGCTTATGCACAATATATTTTGTGTGGCAATGTTGGCGGAGAAAATGTAGGGGAAAACACCACTTGTAACCTAAAATTCGAACATTTTTCACATCCCGATTTGCACTTTGTTTTTCCAGTTGCTACAACTGATAGCGTTAAAAGTCATGCGGTTAGTGATAATTTCATGGTAGAATGGCGCCAATTTTTAGCCGAAAGTCCTTACGGAAGTTTATTTGATTGGTTGAAAAATCTAGGTATTCAAAACAAACAAGGTTTAATTGGAGTAGATGAAGCTACGGAAATCAACAAAAAATTAGCTTTAAAAGCTTACGAAGGTGGCTACAAAGTCATGATCATTTGGATGGCGGATAAAATGAATGGTTCGTCAGCAAATAAATTATTGAAATTATTAGAAGAACCGCCAGCTAAAACCGTTTTCATTTTAATTACAGAAAGCACCAGCGATATGTTGCAAACCATTCTTTCACGTTGTCAAGTGATTGATTTTATTGGTTTGAGCGAAAGTGTAATTGCTGATGCTTTGGTTTCACGTGAAAATTGTGAACCAACAGTTGCTAAAAAAATCGCACATCAAAGCGAAGGAAATTATAATAAAGCCTTGCATATTTTAAGAAAAGAAGACGATGAATTTCCGTTTGACGAATGGTTTGTAGAATGGGTGAGAAGTGCTTTTCGTGCCAAAGGAAATGCAACAGCTATTAACGATTTAATCGCTTGGAGCGAAAACATTGCGTCTACTGGAAGAGAAACACAAAAGCAATTTTTACACTATTGCATTCACTTTTTTAGACAAGCTTTATTACTTAATTATCAAGCAAATGACTTGGTTTTTTTAGAAACAAAAGTGCCGAAATTTGAATTGGAAAAATTTGCTCCGTTTGTAAATGGCGCCAATATTTCAGATATTTACAAAGAATTAGAAGATGCTATTTACCACATTGAAAGAAACGGAAATAGCAAAATTATACTAACCGATTTATCTATTAAACTAACACGATTAATCCATAAAAACGCATAATTATGATACAAGTTGCTCCTCTTTTAGTCTTAGCTTTTTTAGCCATCACTTTTTTACAATCTGGATATGATAAAATTAAAGATTGGAAAGGCAATGTAGAATGGTTAACAGGACATTTTGCAAATACAATTTTAGCCAAACAAGTTCCATTTGCTTTAGGAATTGTATTAGTCCTAGAAGTAGTTTCTGGAATTTTATGTGTTTCTGGAATTATCCAACACTTGGTACAAGACGTAGTGATTAGAGGTTTAGGTTTTTATGGTGCTATTTTGTCTTGTATTACTTTACTTTTCCTTTTATTTGGACAACGTTTAGCCAAAGATTACGATGGTGCAAGAACGATTGTAATTTACTTTATTCCAGCAGTTTTAGTAGTTTTTTGGTTGAATTAACCCAAACTCGCTTTATACAATCGCAACTCATCCCAAGAAAATTTATCGCCGTGGATTTCTTTTAATTCGCCTAAGCTTTCGCCTTTAAAATCTTTGAAAGCAGCTCTTAAATCGGAAATTTTATCTTCTGGTAAAATATCGGAAAGTTGCACGATTTCCATTTGGATTAGCTTAGCAAAATGGTTGTAAATCGTTTGTGGTGTTAGCTTTCGGTGTTTTGCAATTTCGTAAATCGATAGGTTTTGTTTCCACAATTCTAAGGTGTCTTCGTAAGTAGATTTCTTTGGTTCTTTTGTTTTTTTCTTTTTCGAATCGGTGTAATACGAAACCTCTTCGTCATCTTCTACCAAAGCAGCGTTCGAAGTTCTAAAACGCTCTGAAACAACTACTAACTTATTGATTTTGTAAGTACTCATGTCTTCCGAAATTAAATTTTGCTTCGAAATTTCTTTTCCTTCAACAATGATATTGGTAAGTAATTTTGCTTTTTTAAGTTGCAAAATTGATTTGATTTGAAGTTCTTCTAAAACCAATAATTCATCGTAAAACGCTTTTACTTTTTTGATGCGTTTGACTTCTTCGATTTTCAACAACAATTCTTCGGCAATAGTATCTAAAGTTTTAAAAAAGTACTGATAAGCCGCATCACATCGTTCTTTTACGAAATTCACATCCAAATTTTCATCGGAAAAAATTTTATGCAATTGCGACATAAATTTACCTGAAGGTTCGAGAATTTCAGCGATTATATCGTGTTGGCTTTTTGCCCAGTCTTTATGCTTTGTTTTTGGTGATTTTGGTGCTTCGGAATTATAACTAAACAAATGATTGCGCCATTCTTGACCTAATTCTTTGAAATCAAATGAATTAAGCAAAGTATTCAACCAGAAAATTAAGGTTTCTTTAGCTAACGAATGTTGTAAAATTTCTTCGGAAGCTTTGTTTTCTGCATAACTGAGCACTTGTTCATCGCTCGAAATGTCATTCATTCGCAATGGAGAAAGCAAAATAAGCCCTTTTAACGAACGCAAACGCGATAAAGCCACATACGCTTGTCCGGGCGCAAAAACTTGCGATACATCGAGCGCTGCTTTGTCGAAAGTTAAGCCTTGACTTTTATGCACGGTAATCGCCCAAGCCAATTTGATAGGGTAGTGGACAAACGTTCCGATGACTTCTTCTTCGATTTCTTTGGTGTTTTCGTTGACTTTGTAGCGAATATTTTGCCATTCGTAGCGTTCTACTTCAATCGTTTTATTTTCTTCGGGAAAATGAACAAAAATTTCTTTTTCGGTTAACGAACTGATAACGCCCATTTTTCCGTTGAAGAATTGCTTTTCAAAATTCAAATCGTTTTTAATAAACATGATTTGCGCTCCGACTTTCAACTGCAATTTTTCTTCTAACGGATAAATTTTTTCTGGAAAATCATCGGTAATTTCAGGTAAATAAGTGAATTGTTTTCCTTCTAAATCTTTTAAAGACTGAGCGTTTATGGTATCGGCTTTGGAATTATGTGTAGTTAAAATAATGAAACCTTTGTTTTTCTTCAGATCAAAATCAGGTTTCACAAACTGATTTAGCAATTGTACATCTACCGAAGTAATTTTATTGTGACGTAAATTATTCAAAACATCAATAAATTCGGCATCAGTTTGACGGAAAATCTTGTCTAATTCAATGTATAACGGCGGAAATTGTTGGATGATGTGGGAATGAAAAAAGAACATCCCTCGATAGTAATTCTTTAGCATTTCCCATTCTTCATTTTTAACTACAGGTGGTAATTGTAATAAATCTCCTATAAATAACACTTGAACTCCGCCGAAAGGACGTTCGTTTCTACGAACTCTTCGCATCATAAAATCCATCGCATCAAGAACATCGGCACGAAGCATAGAAACTTCATCAATAACCAACAATTCCATATTTCGAATAACGGAACGTTTCACGTTATTCATCTTAAAATGACGTCCTAGCGAATCTCTATTTTCGAATTTTACAGTATCTGAAAAATGTGGAAGTTGCTTATTATCAGGAATAAAAGCAGCAAAAGGTAATTGAAACATGGAATGAATAGTTACTCCATTCGCGTTTAAAGCGGCAATTCCTGTAGGAGCTACAACGACAGTGTTTTTATGTGTTGTGGCAATAATTTCTTTTAAAAGTGTAGTTTTTCCGGTTCCTGCTTTTCCGGTAAGGAAGATGGATTTATTGGTTTGATTAATAAATCGAAGAGTGTAAATGGCTGCGGCTGATACTTGTTCCATAAGGCGTAAAAATATAAAAAACAAATATATAGAAACGATTAGAAATAAAAAAGTCCCGATGAATCGGGACTTTCAATTATTTTTTCTCTTCTTCCTTAGTGGCTACTTTGTCGTCTTTTTTAGTTGACTTGTAAGTATCGTTAAGCTCTTTTAAAACTTCTTTTGTAATATCATAACCCTCTTTAGCGTAAAGAACTGTTGCAGCATCACCTGTTCCGTAGATATAATCATATCCTTTTTTCTTTCCGTAATCTTTGATGAATTTTTTTACTTCGCTAATTAAAGTGTCTTTTAAAACAGCTCCTTCTTGTTGTAATTGTTGAATTAAAGCATTTTGCTCCATTCCTAATTGTTGTTCTCTTTGCTGTAATTCTGCACCTTTTTGTTGTGCCCATTGAGGCCCTTTAGCTTGTGCATTTTGACGGAAACTTTGTGCTTCAGCCTGGAAAGCTCTTACTTTAGCCTCAAGAGGACGACCTAATTCTTCAGATTTAACATTGAATTTTGCGTCTTCATCCTTGAATTTTTCATATTTCTCGATTATCTCAGCAGTGTTGATATATGCGGTTTTGAATTCTTTAGAATTTGTTTCTGTTTTGTTACACGCTAAAACGCCTAATGCAACTCCTAAAATCAATACAATTTTTTTCATGGTTGTAAATTGGTAATTAATAATTTTTGTAAAAGTAATAATAAGTTGGTAAGTAGCAAATTTGTTGCTTTTTATATTTATTTTTTAATTATAAGAATTTCTTATTTTTGTTTTATAATTTGATAGATTGAAGCTATTAAAAATGACTTTCATAGATTAAATAAGCTAAATGTTTCAAAAAAAGACAACAAATCACATCAAATTAAATAAAAAAGTGTCTAAAATCGCTTTAAAATGATTCTTACTTGTTTTTTAGCACGTAAATATGCGATGAAAACTCTTTTTTAAAGAATCCTGATACATTTGAGATCAAACCGATAAAAAATCCAGAAATGAAATTCATTTTTCCAGTTTTATATTTTTCTGACAAAAGTGACACATAAAAACTATCAAACCACATAGGTTTAATATCTTCAAGATTCATATTTTGTTTGTCGAATAATTTTTCGATTGCTGTTTTAGAGAAATGCCACAAATGTCTCGGCACATCGTAAGCGGCCCAAAATTCTTTATAGTGATTTGCATCATACGATTTGAAATTAGGAACAGCAATAATAATTGTTCCTGAAGGTTTCAATAAACGTTTCAATTCCGCAACTTGATGTTCAACATCTGGAACGTGTTCTAAAACATGCCACATGGTAATTACATCAAAAGAATTGCTTTCTAACTTTTCAATTGTATCACCAAATTTAATTCGTTTACCTAAAGCAATTCCTTTTGCTTTATCGTTTGGTTCAACTCCAAGAATATCCCAATTCTGATTTTTACATTCCAAAAGAAAATCTCCAGTTCCAGCTCCGATATCTAAAATTCTTCCTTTAACAGGTTGGTACGAATTAATTAATTTCACTTTATCACGAATTGCTTTTCTTTTGATAAAATGATACATTTTTTCAAATAGCGTACGTTTTCCATCGGTGTGGGAAATGTAATCTTCGAATTCATAATACGAACCTAATTTATCTAAAGTAGGTTGGGGATGTGTTTTTAAAATTTGATATTCCTCATTTAACAACAAGGAAAAAGATTCTCCAGAAACTGAAAAATCTTTAACGGTAATAAAACTTTTATCTTCTAAAAAATTCATTTATTTTATTTTTATGCGAAAGGCTTATTTTAATAGGGTTGACGGCGTTGTTTCACGTGAAACATTTTTAAAAGAGAAAAGAAAAAAGAACCAAGAGAAAAGATTTCGTCTATATTCTATTTTCTTTAATCTCTTTTCTATCGACCCATGTATATTAACAACACCGAAATATCACTTGGCGAAACTCCGCTAATGCGTGATGCTTGTGCGATTGTTCGTGGTCGGATTTTATTTAATTTTTGTTTGGCTTCAATTGAAATGGACTGGATTTTATCGAAATTGAAATTATCTGGAATAATCATATCTTCTAAACGAGTTAGTTTATCCGCATTGTTTTTTTCCTTTTCAATATAACCTGAATATTTCACTTGAATTTCGGCTTGCTCAACTACTTCTTGATCTAAATCATGTTCTTCGATATAAGCAGCCACTTTTTTAAATTTTCTAAAATCTTCCAAATCCAATTGCGGACGAGAGAAAACTTTAAACATTTTATCAGGCTGACTCATTGGAGCTGAACCTTTAGCTTCTAAGATTGGATTTGCTTCTTCTGGTTTTAAACTTGTTTCTCTGAAAAAATTCACCATAGCATCCGATTGTGAGAATTTTTGCTCCATACGAATCAAACGCTCTTCTTTAGCTAAACCAATTTCAAATGCTTTTGGTGTTAATCTGAAATCCGCATTATCTTGACGCAACAAAGTTCTGTATTCAGCACGAGAAGTAAACATACGATAAGGTTCTTCTGTTCCTTTCGTAATTAAGTCGTCAATTAAAACTCCGATATAAGCTTCATCACGTTTTAAAATAAATGGTTCTCTATTCTGAACTTTTAATGCTGCATTTATTCCAGCCATTAAACCTTGAGAAGCGGCTTCCTCGTAACCAGTTGTTCCATTAATTTGACCTGCGAAATACAAACCTTCAACCAATTTGGTTTCTAAAGTGTGTTGCAATTGCGTAGGAGGGAAGTAATCGTATTCGATAGCATAACCTGGACGGAAAAATTTCACATTCTCAAAACCGGCAACAGAACGTAACGCTTTGAATTGAATATCTTCTGGTAACGAAGTTGAGAATCCGTTGATGTAATATTCGCAAGTTGTCCAACCTTCGGGCTCAACAAATAATTGGTGTCTTTCTTTATCAGCAAAACGATTAATCTTATCTTCTATAGACGGACAATATCTCGGGCCTAAACTTTTGATCCTTCCGTTGAACATTGGACTTCTATCAAAACCTTCACGTAATATATCGTGCACTTCTAATGAAGTATATGACATCCAACAAGAACGTTGTGTTTTTAAAGGAGCGGTCAAATTAGAATATGAAAACTTTTCTGGATATTCGTCACCAGGTTGCTCTACCATTTTAGAAAAATCTAAAGAGCGACCATCAACGCGTGGAGGCGTTCCAGTTTTCATTCTTCCTGATTCGAAACCTAATTTCTCTAAATCTTCTGTGATTCCAAAAGAAGCACTTTCACCTGCACGACCACCACCAAATTGTTTATCTCCGATATGAATCAATCCATTCAAAAAAGTTCCGTTTGTCAACACAACTGACTTAGCTTTGATTTCAACTCCAAGCGAAGTTTTCACTCCAACAATCTTTCCATTCTGAGATAAAATTCCAGCAACCATTTCTTGGTAGAAATCCAAGTTCGGAGTATTCTCCAACATCGATCTCCATTCATCCGAAAAACGCATTCTGTCTGATTGTACTCTTGGCGACCACATAGCAGGTCCTTTTGATTTATTCAACATCTTGAATTGGATTGCGGTCTTGTCTGAAACAATTCCAGAATATCCGCCCAAGGCATCAATCTCACGCACAATTTGTCCTTTTGCAATTCCACCCATGGCAGGATTACAAGACATCTGTGCAATGTTTTGAAGATTCATTGTTACCAAAAGAGTAGAGCACCCCATGTTGGCAGCAGCAGCAGCAGCTTCACAACCGGCGTGACCAGCACCCACAACAATTACATCATATTGATTTAAAAACATCTTCTATAAATATTATGTTCCACGTGAAACATTTAAAAAAATTTCTAGTTTATAAGCTTAACGTTCCACGTGAAACATTTGCATTTTTTCCTCTTCTTTCGAACGCATTAAAGCTACGTCTTTTGGGGATTTATCTTTGTATCCGCAGTAGTGTAAAACTCCATGCGATAGAACACGCTTTAATTCTTCCTCAAAAGAAACATTAAAATCATTCGCATTATCTTGAACGCGTTCTACAGAAACGAAAATATCGCCCTGTATTAAATTTCCTACCGTATAATCAAAGCTAATAATATCGGTTAAAGTGTCATGATCTAAGTACTCTACATTGATTTTATGTAAGTATTCGTCATCACAAAAGATATAATTGATTTCACCTTCATCAAACCCTTCGGATTCAATGATACGAGAAATCCAATCTTCGTATTGTGCTTCGTTATCGAGTTCGAAATCTGTTTCGTAATTAAAACTAATCATTGCCTTTAAAATAGTTTTGAACCTTCTGGTTAAAATTGGGTTGCAAAGGTAAGCTTTGTCTGTTTAATATTTCAACACTATTCAGATAATCTTTTAATTCCTTAGAAAGTGGGGTAGTGGTGCCGTTATAGTTTTTATCATTCGTTTTAGACTGACGTTTGGTGTCTTCTCCTTGTTGCTGAATCGCTTTTTCTAATTTAAAAAGTTCGTGTTTTAGATTCAACATCTTTTGCAACGTTTCATTTTTAAAACCTTTGTTGATCAATTGCTTTTCAATTTCTTTCATTTGATTCAATGTTCCCATACCTTGATTCAACATTCCTTCTTTCTCTAGGGCTTTTTGTAAAGCATCACGTAATTGTCTTTGCTCTTTAAGAATTTCTAAAACTTTACCTGCATCACCTTCAGAACCATTTTCTCCTTCTTCTCCGTTCTCACCTGATTGACCTTTTTGTTTTCCTTGCCCAGATTTTTCACCCGGTTTATCTCCAGGCTTATCTCCAGGTTTCATTCCATCTTTCATTTTTTCACCCAAGCCTTCTTGTTGTTTGATGATATCTGGCAGCTGCATTCCTCCTTTACCTTGTCCTGGTTTTGGTTTTCCTTTTCCAGAACCTTGACCTTGCATTTCCATATTCATTTCGCTTTGAACATTGCTAAGATAATCAGCCAAACGGTTAGCTGATGTTAAAACATATTGCTGATGCGAAGCTCCTTTTTGGATGTTGTTATCCGCTAACGTTTCTAAAGTCTTGTCTAAATTATAATGGATTTCTCCAACCTCTTTCAAAATGTTTTCTGTTATCTTTGGGTTTCGTAAAGCAACAGCAAACAAACTATCATCAACGTGTTTGAATTGCAATTTTAAATCTTGTTGCTTTTTTAAAACTTTGTTCAATTGCAAAGAACGCGTTTGAGTTGCATTTGTAGTCTTAATCAAACCTTCTTCATCGAAAGAAAAGGCTAATAAATTATCTAGAATTTGTCGCAACAATTTAGCATCTTCTTGCATTTGCTCCATGTCGCCTGATTGCATTGATTGAGACATTTTTTGACTCATATGTTTCATCTTAGCAGCAGCAGATTTTTGCTTTGGTTTTGCTTTCTGTTGGTTTTGTTTTTGTAATTCATCAGAAGCTTTCTCCATGTCTTTCTTCACGTCTTCTTGCTCATTCTGGTCATTAGGAATGTCCATTGGAGCTTTTAAGTCTTTGTTTTCTTTGTCTAAATCTTGAAGTTCTTTTTGAATATCTTCGAACTCTTTATTGATAGCATCCTGATTTTCTTTTGAATTTTCTTTAGCATCATCCGCTAATTTATCTTCCTTCTCCGCTAACTTGTCTAATTTATCAGCAATTTGTTCTGCTTTTTGTTCTACATAAAAACGTTTTGTTAACTCAACTAACTGCTCTAAATTTTGTTGTTGATTTTTGGCATTCTGTTTTAACTTATCTGCTTTATCAAATAGTTGATCTTTCTCTAATTTCTTAGAAAGTTCTTCTAATTCTTTTAACAACTTCTCATTTTTCTCAGCTTGCTTTTCAGCTTCTTCTAAACGACGTAATAACTCTTCTTTGTCTTTATCTTGCGATTTTGGATTAAATTCTTCCAAATTCTCGGTTAACTTCTTAGTGAATTCTTTCATCATTTCGTCTTGTTGTTTTTGACGATTGATGAAGTCTTCCACTTTCTTTTGATCTTTGAAATCTAATGTCGATTTCTCTTTATTCATTTTTTGGAGTTTGTCCAATTCTGAAATTTGCTTCTCTTGATTTTGAAGCGATTTTTCTAAGCTATTGATGTTTTCATTCTGTTCTTGTAATTGTTTGTCTTCTTTTTGTTCATCCGTAAGTTCATAATGAAGAAAAACAGAAGATTTTGTACTTTTATAGTTGTTAACTACATCATTATCAAATACTTCAAAGTAATATTCGTAATTTACACCTTCATCAATCGATAATCCATTAGGGAAAGAATAAATAAATTGGTCAACTGCTTGTTTATTGATAGCTAAATTCGCTTTTCGAACTGCATTTGGATTTCCTTTCGGATAAAAAACAACTTGTAATTTTGATAAACCATGATCATCGGCAACTTGACCAATCATCATTTTAGATTTTAACTTTAATGAATCTGGAGCAATTTGAACTGAAATAGTTGGATATTGATCTTTAATAGTTGCAATTTGATAAGACAATTTTTCGAATTCGTTGATGTTTCTATTCGATGTAATTACTTCGTAACTTAAATTATCTGATATTCTTCTTGAAAGCGAAAAGTTGTTTTCTTTATTCGCAAAAACACTTACTTGATTATTCGATTTGAAACTCACTTTATCAGTCGCCAAAGCGTTAATTCTCCAATTCACAACTGTACCTTCAGGAACTATAGCATTTCCAGTTCCTTGAATGATTTCCGATTTTTTACCTAAATAAGAAGGATATTGCAACACCATTTCAAAGTTGGCAATCGTAGGAACATCCACTACATTAATCTGATACTCTTTCGAATTTAATCCATTCGCTAAAAGCGAAAAAGTAACATCTTTAGATAATTTAGAAAATGTATATTCGAAAACTCCTGGCTTTGTGCTTTGTAAAAAATATTCTTCATCACCAATTTGAATCGCAATATTTTCAGGCATCACTTTTCCTTGTGTTTTCACTTGTAAAACAAAATCGGAATTCTGTTGCGCTGTTAAAGATTTATTCAAAACCACAAATTCAAATGGAGCAGGCGGAGCGTATTTAGTTTCATAATTAACTACACGAGCAAAACTATTGGAAATGATTTCGGAATTTCCGGTAACGAAAAATAAAATCAATAACAGAATAGGAAGAATTGCATAAGGCAAAAAACGCTTATTCTTAGCAAAATTAACCGCATTTGAAAACGGAATCGGTTGTAACGAAGCTGCTTTTTGTTCGATGGAAGCTGCTAATAATTCTGAAGTTTGACTTTGATTTGCCAGTTGTAGAAAGTTCAACAACTTGTCTTGCACTTCCGAAAAATGATTTCCAATGATTTCTGACGCTTGTTCGTAATTGATTCCTTGTTGTAATTTGAATAATTTAAACAACGGAAAAGCAATGAATCGAATCAATAAAAACGATTCTACACCTACAAACAACCAAAACAAAATGGTTCTTCCTGAAGTGGATAACCATAAAAAGTATTCAATCAATAAGGTAAAAATGAAATACAACAAGCCCAATCCGATGAAAAGAATGACTCCTTTTATCAGTTCATTGGTGTAAAACTTCTTGATAAACCCTTCGAGTTTATCGAAAATGATGCTTTTTGCTTCCAAAATTGTTGATATACTGTTTATAACCGATAAAAATACAACATCTTCCTAGAATTGTCAATAGGTTTTTAGTGAAACTTAACATTTGCAGCATCGGATTGTTAATAACCTAATGATTTTCTAAAATCTAAATTCTTACTTCTAAATTGTAATCGTATCTTTGCACAAAATTTAATGAAATGTCAGTAAGAGTAAGATTTGCACCAAGTCCAACTGGACCTTTGCATATTGGTGGTGTTCGTACCGCTTTATTCAATTATTTATTTGCCAAAAAACATGGCGGTACTTTCTATTTACGAATTGAAGATACCGATCAAACGCGTTTTGTTCCTGGAGCAGAAGCTTATATTTTTGAAGCTTTAGAATGGTTAGGAATTGCGCCTGATGAAACTGTAGGAAAGAATGAAAAATTTGGACCTTATCGTCAAAGCGAACGTAAAGCGATGTATCAACAATATGCGGACCAATTGATTAATTCAGGTTGGGCGTATTATGCTTTTGATACGGCTGAAAGTTTAGATACGATGCGAAAAGATGCGGAAGCTAATGGAAAAACGTTTATTTACAATCATTCGGTAAGAGAACAATTGGATAACTCGTTGACGGTTTCACGTGAAAAAGTAGCAGAACGAATTGCTGATGGCGAACATTATGTAATCCGTTTTAAAACACCTGTAAATGAAATTTTAGAATTAAAAGACATCATTCGTGGCGACATTAAATTTGATACGAATTTATTAGACGATAAAGTGTTGTTCAAATCAGATGGAATGCCAACGTACCATTTAGCGAATATTGTAGATGACCATTTAATGGAAACTTCGCATGTAATTCGCGGTGAAGAATGGTTACCGAGTTTGCCTTTACATCATTTATTATACAAAGCTTTTGGTTGGAATGCACCAGAATTTGCACATTTACCATTGATTTTAAAACCAATTGGTAACGGAAAATTATCAAAACGTGATGGTGACAAAATGGGATTCCCAGTATTTCCTTTGGAATGGAAAACAGAAGAAGGAGTTTCATCAGGATACAGAGAAAACGGATTTTTCCCTGAAGCAGTTATCAACTTTTTAGCTTTATTAGGTTGGAATGACGGAACCGAACAAGAGATTTTCTCATTAGAAGAATTGGTACAAAAATTCGATTTAAACCGCATTCACAAAGCTGGAGCGAAGTTTGATCCAGAGAAAAACAAATGGTTCAATCATCAATATTTGCAAAAGCAATCAGATGAAAGTTTAGCAGAAAGCTTTAAAGTGATTTTAGATAAAAAAGGAATCTCGACTTCACTTGATTTAACAAAAGTGGTTTCTTTAATTAAAGAAAGAGCGCATTTCGTGAATGAATTTTGGGATTTAGCCGATTATTTCTTTGAAGCTCCAACTTCATACGATGAAAAAGCAGCTAAAAACTGGAAAGAAGAAACGCCAGGATTAATGCAACAAGTGATTTCAGAATTGAACAAAATTGAAGATTTTACTTCAGTTAATATCGAAACCTTATTAAAAGAATGGATGACAGCGAATGAAATTGGAATGGGGAAAGTAATGCAACCATTACGATTGAGTTTAGTAGGAGCGTTAAAAGGCCCACATTTATTTGACATCATCGAAATGATAGGAAAAGCCGAAACGGTGAAAAGAATAGAAAAGGCAATTTGCTAGTTTATAAAAGAAAAGCCCTGATAATTCAGGGCTTTTCTTTTAAAGATATATCGTAATCTGACCACTAATCAAACCAATATTTCCTTTCATTTTTTCACCAAGCAATTTAACGTTGTCGTTGTTTTTTAAGTTACCGAAGAAATTAGTTAAACCATATTGGTAACCAATTCTTGCTCTTACGTTTTTGATTCCACCGTTGATTCCTACGTAGAAATTGACGTTAATTTTTGAAACATCTACAATATCTTTAGCAATTAAACCCGGTTGGTCTAACAATAAATTATTTTCGTCGTTTTTATTAACTCCTAATTTTCCATTTACTTGTAAAACGGGACCAAATTCTAAATTCAAATGGTCTTCAATTGCTACATAACTTGGTACAATATAAATTTGAACCGCCGACATTTTAAAATTCGTTTGAGTTTGTTGCAATCCTTTTAATGTTGAAATTGAAAAATTACTATCGGTAAAAAACATTCCGAAACTCATTTGCCAATTGTTGTAATAATTTCCTCTAACACTTAAGCCACCAATCCAACCCATTTCTGGTGTTATGGTAAAATTATCGGTATAAATATTTAATTGGGTTAAACCCGCACCAATACCTATTCGGTTACTGTCTTTGTTACCTCGTTGCGCTATTGCAATAGTTGAAATCATAAAGAATACAACAACTAATTTCTTCATCTGTTTAAATTTAGGGGTCAAAAATAGGCTTTATAAATTTGTTTTTGTAACTTTTTACATTAAAAAGCGTATAACTATAAATCTAAAAACTAAACATTATGGAGTTTATTATGTTTCCAATTATTTTCGTTGGATTAATTGTTCTTTTATCTTCTTTCTTCACTGTGAAACAGCAAACTGTTGTTGTTGTGGAACGTTTTGGAAAATTTCTTAGCTTGAGAAATTCAGGTTTGCATTTAAAAATTCCGGTTGTGGATAGAATTGCTGGAAGAGTTAATTTAAGAATTCAACAATTAGATGTCATTATCGAAACCAAAACAAAAGATAACGTATTCGTTAAAATGAAAGTTTCGGTACAGTTTAAAGTATTACAAGAAAAAGCATACGAAGCATTTTATAAATTAGAATATCCACACGATCAAATTACGTCTTATGTATTTGACGTGGTGCGTGCCGAAGTTCCAAAATTAAAATTAGACGACGTTTTCGAACGTAAAGATGATATCGCAGTAGCAGTAAAACGTGAGTTAAACGAAGCGATGACAACTTATGGTTATGACATCATCAATACGTTAATTACTGATATTGATCCAGATATTCAAGTTAAAAATGCAATGAACCGTATCAACGCGGCTGACCGTGAAAAAACAGCTGCAGAATACGAAGCTGAAGCTGGAAGAATTAGAATTGTTGCTAAAGCAAAAGCAGAAGCAGAAAGTAAAAGACTTCAAGGTCAAGGTATTGCTGACCAAAGAAGAGAAATTGCTCGTGGTTTAGTAGAATCTGTTGATGTGTTGAACAAAGTGGGAATTAATTCTCAAGAAGCTTCGGCTTTAATTGTAGTAACGCAACATTATGATACATTACAAGCAATTGGTGCTGATGCGAATAGTAATTTAATTTTATTACCAAATTCACCACAAGCTGGAAGTGATATGTTGAACAACATGGTAGCTTCTTTTAGTGCATCAAACCAAGTGGGTGAAATGATGAAAAAAGGAAACATTAAAAAAGTTTCTAAGAAAAATCAAAAAGACGAATTCGGAACCGAAGGAGAATCTGAAGAAGTTTAATTGAGATGCTGAAATAAATTCAGTATGACAAAAATGAAAACCATCAATTTTTAATTGGTGGTTTTTTTATACTTAATTGTTAAAAATAGAATCCTGACAGGTTTTTGAAACCTGTCAGGATTAAATCGTGACTTTTTTGAGTTAAAATTGAAATAAAGCGATTTCAGCTACTTTTACAAGTCAAGACGTAAAAACACTTTGCCTGAAAAAGTTTTTTTCTTACAATTCATTTATGAAAGTCACTTTTTTAAGTTTTTAATTATAATGAATTTATTTTTGATAGATTTTACAAATAATAATTTTTAGTGATGCTTTTTTAATTTCTAATTAATATTTCTATATAAAACAAAAACGTGTCAGGTTTTGAAAACCTGACACGTTTGTAATTTTAGATTCTGAAACAAGTTCAGAATGACAAGTATCTTTTTAAGATTCCGAAATTTTTGCCCAAGTATCTCTTAAACCAACTGTTTTGTTGAAAACTAATTTTTCAGCAGTTGAATCTCTATCTACACAAAAATATCCTAAACGTTGAAATTGGAAATGATCTAATTCTTTTGAAGTAACTAAACTTGGTTCTACATAACCTGTAATTACTTTTAATGAATTTGGATTGATAAATTCTTTAAAATCAACTTCTTTGTCTTTATCTGGACTTTCATTAGTGAATAATCTATCATACACACGAACTTCTGCTTCTTTTGCATGAGGAATTGAAACCCAATGGATTGTTCCTTTTACTTTTCTTTGACTCGCTTCTGTTCCACTTCCTGATTTTGAATCTACATCATAAGTAGCGTGAATTTCGGTAATATTTCCGTTTTCGTCTTTTACAACTGATTCACCTTTAATGATATACGCATTTTTCAAACGAACTTCAGTTCCTAAAGTCAAACGGAAAAATTTCTTGTGTGCTTCTTCTTGAAAATCTTCTCTTTCGATATATAATTCTTTAGAAAACGGCACTTTTCTGTACGTCATTACTTCTTCTTCCGGATTATTTTCGGCTTCTAACCATTCTTCTTGACCTTCTGGATAATTCGTAATTACTAATTTCACAGGATCTAAAACCGCCATTACACGAGGTGCAATTTTGTTCAAATCTTCACGAACACAAAATTCTAAAAGCGAAACATCAATCAAATTATCACGTTTTGCAATTCCGATTGTATTAGCAAAATTTACGATCGAATTAGGTGTATAACCACGTCTTCTCATTCCAGAAATGGTTGACATTCTTGGATCATCCCAACCTGTAACGTGCTTTTCTTCAACTAATTGCAATAATTTACGTTTCGAAACTACAGTATGAGATAAATTTCTACGTGCAAATTCTCTTTGCTTTGGACGCACCTTTGTTGAATCATAAATTTGATTCAAAAACCAATCGTATAATTCACGGTGAGGTAAGAATTCTAACGTACAAAACGAATGCGAAATTTGCTCTAAATAATCACTTTCACCATGAGCCCAGTCGTACATTGGATAAATACACCAATCGTTTCCTGTTCTGTGGTGATGTGCGTGCATGATGCGATAAATAATAGGATCACGCATCAACATATTGTTAGCGCCCATCGAAATTTTAGCACGTAAAACGTGAGTTCCTTTCTCGAATTCTCCGTTTTTCATTCGTGTAAATAAGTCTAAATTCTCTTCGATAGAGCGATTTCTGTAAGGAGAATCGGTTCCAGGTTGCGTAGGAGTTCCTTTTTGTTGCGCCATTTCTTCCGAAGTTTGGCTATCTACATACGCTTTATCTTTTTTGATTAATTCCACTGCCCAATCATACAATTGTTGGAAATAATCTGAAGCATAACATTCTTTATCCCATTTAAAACCCAACCATTCTACATCGCGCTTAATAGCATCAACATATTCTTGCTCTTCTTTAGATGGATTGGTATCGTCGAAACGAAGATTTACTGGGGCTTTATAATCGATTCCTAAACCAAAATTTAAGCAAATAGCACTGGCATGACCTACATGCAAATAGCCATTCGGTTCTGGTGGAAAACGAAAACGTAATTTATCTTTTGACAAACCATTTTTTAAATCTTCTTCAATGATTTGTTCTATAAAATTCAATGATTTTTCTTCTGTTGACATAGTATCAAAAATTTATGCAAAGATAGAAAATGTTTCAGGTTTCAAGTTTAAAAGTTTAAGGTTTTATGTAACTTTGAAGAAAGAAAAACAACTTGAAACCAAAAAAACCTCAAACCTGAAACTAAAAATTTATGGGAACTATTAAATTACAAAATATCAGAACATTTTCTTATCACGGTTGTTTAATTGAGGAAGGAAAAATAGGCTCTGATTACCGAGTAGATTTAGAAATAAAAACCGATTTACGTAAATCGTCTCAAACCGATGAATTAGCTGATACCGTTGATTATGTTCATTTAAACAAAATTGTGGTAGAAGAAATGGTCATTCGTTCTAAATTATTAGAGCATGTTGCCCAACGTATTATTACCAGATGTTTTGCGGAAATTCCTTCAATTTCTCGAATAAAATTAGCGGTTTCTAAATTAAATCCTCCTATTGGTGGTGATGTAGAAGCAGTTACAATAGAAATGGAAGAGTTTAGAAATTAACTCTTCCATTTGTTTTTCTAGTCAATTTTATACACTCTATTTTTATACATATTACTTGATGCTACAATATGAGCTAAAGCGTCTTTGGCTAATTCTTCGTTCAAAGCAACTGGAATTAATTCGGTGTCACTTTTTACTTTGAACTGTAACGGTTTTGCGTTTGGATTTAAGATAACAATATCATCTTCCACTCTAAAAGCGTAGGTTTCATGGAATAACATAATAGTTCTTCCTTTTGTTCCTTTAGGTAATTTTAATAAGTTTCTTCCTGGCATTGGGGTTTTAGTAGTAATACCAGATAAAGCCAAAACAGTTGATGGAATATCCATTTGACTTGCTAAATTATCATAGGTAATACCTTTTTCAACATTTGGTGCAATGATTAAAGCTGGAATATGAAATTTATTCACTGGAACTAAATTTTTACCATACGTTCTAGTATTATGATCGGCAATAACAACAAAAATTGTGTTCTTGTAATAGGCTTCTTTTTTAGCCAACTCGAAGAATTTACCGATTGAAAAATCAGCATATTTCATGGCGTTATGAACTGAATTTTTTGGTTGTTCGTAAAGTTGAATTCTTCCTTCAGGAAATTCAAAAGGCTCGTGATTTGAAGTAGAAAAC
>NZ_JAKLJH010000016.1 GCF_023151265.1 Flavobacterium sp. | reverse complement strand
GAGATAAAATGTTTTTGATAAGAAGGCGCTTGTTTATCATAAGATTTTTGATTTTTGATTAACGATTTTTGATTTCAGATTGAATACTTCTAAAATCATAAATCGTTAATCATCATTCGGCAATCATTAAGGAACTTTATTTCCCATGCTTTCTGTCCAAATGGCGAACCAATCTTGCTTATCTAAAACTAACGATTTTGCTTTCATCAATTGCTGAATTCTTCCTGAATTAACCGTTCCGGCAACAGGAGAAATTCCAGCAGGATGTTGCATAATCCAAGCCAATAAAATAATATCAGAACCCATGTGGTATTTCTCAACCAACTTAGCTAAAAGCTGACGCAATCTAAAAGTTTGATCGGTATTTTCTCTAAAAACAGTTCCTAACGGATTCCAAGCCATAGGTTTTATATTGTGGATTTGCATGTAATCTAAACTTCCATCTAACATAGCTTCATGATGCGTTGCCGAAAACTGCACTTGATTAAATGAAATTTCGGTTTTTTGACGTAAAAGTTCTGTTTGAAAAGGTGTAAAATTAGAAACTCCAAAAGATAGAATTTTTCCATCTGCTTTTAATTTTGAAACCGCTTCAGCAATTTCATCAGCTTGCATTAATGGACTTGGACGGTGAAGCAAAAAAACATCCAAATAATCGGTTTGTAGATTTTTCAACGAATTTTCGGCTGACCAAATAATATAATCTTTTGAATATTCGTAGTGTTTAATAGTATTATTAGGGCGGTTTTCAGAAGTATATTGAATTCCGCATTTAGTAATTAATTGAATTTTCTTGCGATCGATTTTACTTTCAGAAAGCGCTTTTCCAAATGAAGCTTCAGTGGTATAACCTCCATAAATATCGGCATGATCAAAAGTGGTAATTCCGTTTTCTATGAATAAATTAATTAAGTGAGTAAACTCATTGGTATTTAGGTTTTTATCCCAAACACCCCAATTCATAACTCCTGCAATAATAGGGGATAATTGTACTGACATATTTGTTGTGTTTTTAATTTTTTCTTAAAATTATAAAATAGAATCATAAAACACTCATAAAATCAACCTTTTTTATGCATTTTTAACGCAATGTTAACAAGTTAAAACTAAAAAAAATTTCAATTTGCAGTGTTAAAAAATGTTGTTAATTTCACACCGCCAAATACAATCATAAAATGGAAGAAAATACATCAACCTTAGACATTAGAGCAATTAATGAAAAGATTGAAAGAGAAAGTGCTTTTATAGACTTACTTACAATGGAAATGAATAAGGTAATCGTAGGTCAAAAACAAATGGTCGAGCGATTATTAATAGGTTTATTAGGTCAAGGACATATTTTACTTGAAGGAGTTCCTGGATTAGCAAAAACCTTAGCAATTAATACGCTTTCTCAAGCAGTTCATGGTTCGTTCAGTCGTATTCAGTTTACACCCGATTTATTGCCTGCCGATGTGGTAGGAACCATGATTTACAATATCAAACAAAACGACTTTACCATTCGTAAAGGACCAATTTTCGCGAACTTTGTATTAGCGGATGAGATTAACCGTGCGCCTGCAAAAGTACAATCGGCATTATTAGAAGCGATGCAAGAAAAGCAAGTTACTATTGGTGACGAAACGTTTAAGTTAGACAAACCATTCTTAGTAATGGCAACTCAAAACCCTGTTGACCAAGAAGGAACCTATCCATTACCAGAAGCACAAGTTGACCGTTTCATGTTGAAAGTCGTTATCGATTATCCAAAAATGGAAGACGAGCGTTTGGTTATTCGTCAAAATTTAAAAGGTGCTTTTGAAAAAGTAAACCAAGTGGTTTCGTTAGAGCAAATTTTAAGAGCGCAAGAAGCCGTTCGTGAAGTGTACATGGACGAAAAAATCGAGAAATACATCTTAGATTTAATTTTCGCAACGCGTTATCCAGAAAAATATAAATTAGAAAGTCTAAAACCATTAATCAGTTTTGGAGCTTCGCCTCGTGGAAGTATCAACTTAGCAACTGCTGCTAAATGTTATGCTTTTATCAAACGTAGAGGTTACGTAATTCCAGAAGACGTTCGTGCTGTAGTGTACGATGTATTACGTCACAGAATCGGAATTACTTATGAAGCTGAAGCCGAAAATGTAACCACAGAAGACATTATTAGCAGAATTGTTAACGAAGTTGAAGTGCCTTAATTTTTTGTTTCAAGTTTAAAGTTTCAAGTTAAAGAAACCTGAAACAAAGAAAACCTGAAACCTGAAACAAAATAAAAATGGATACCAAAGAAATTCTAAAGAAAGTTCGAAAAATTGAAATCAAAACCCGAAGATTGAGTGATCACATCTTTTCGGGAGAATATCACACGTCTTTTAAAGGACGCGGGATGACGTTTTCAGAAGTGCGCCAATACCAATACGGTGATGACGTAAGAGCTATCGATTGGAATGTAACCGCACGCTACAACGAACCATTTGTAAAAGTATTTGAAGAAGAACGCGAATTAACCATGATGTTAATGGTAGACATTTCGGGTTCTGAAAGTTTTGGTACAAAAAACCAGTTAAAACGTGATATGATTACTGAAATTGCAGCGACATTAGCTTTTTCGGCAACTCAGAATAATGATAAAATTGGTTTGCTTTTGTTTTCGGACCAAATCGAATTGTTTATTCCGCCTAAGAAAGGGAAGTCACACGTTTTAAGAATCATTCGCGAGTTAATCGAATTCGAATCGAAAAGCAAAAAAACCGATTTATCGCAAGCTTTGAAATATTTATCGAGCGTTTTGAAAAAGAAAGCCATTGTGTTTTTAATTTCCGATTTCATGGTGAAAGATTACGAGCACACGCTAAAAATCGCTTCAAAACGTCATGATGTAACTGGAATTCGAGTGTTTGACCAAAGAGAAGAAAGCATTCCAAACATTGGAGTAGTAAATATGATAGATGCCGAAACAGGCGAAACACTTTTGGTGGATACAACCTCCAATAAAGTGCGAATGGATTACGAAAAATACTATCGTGAAAACGTAAATTATTTCAAAGATATTTTTTCAAAATGTGGAGCTGGAACGATTAGTTCTAGAGTGGATGAAAGCTATGTAACCAAATTATTAGGTTATTTTAAAGCAAGAAATTGATGATTTAAGATTAACGATTTTTGATTTAAGAAGTTTTAATAAGAATGAAAAGATTTGATTTAGAAGAAAGATTGATTGATTTTGCAGCAAATGTTATTTTGTTTACTAATTATGTGGAGAAAAGTTATGCAGGTAATCATTTGTCATCTCAGATTGTTCGTTCATCAACATCGCCAGCATTAAATTATGGAGAAGCTCAAAGCGCCGAAAGTAATAAAGATTTTGTGCATAAGATGGGAATTTGTTTGAAAGAGTTGAGAGAAACAAACAACTGTTTAAAAATCATTGAAAGAGCTAATTTACATTCTAATTCAAAAATGTTAGATCAATTAAAAGTTGAGGCAAATGAATTGATTTCAATTTTTGTAGCAAGTATCAAAACAGCAAAAAAGAATGCTGAAAAAAAATAAATAGCAGAAAAAATTATGTTTTTAATAAATATTCTAAAATCATTTAAAAATCACAAATCATCAATTAAGATGATTCCATACCTTCTGCAATCTAAAATCGTTAATCATCAATCATCAATTAAATATTTCCTTTTTTTCATATTTTTCACTGTTTCTGGTTTTGCCCAACAAATCTCGTCTTCTATTGATTCAACTCAAATTAAAATTGGATCACAATTCAATTTAACCATCAAAGCAAAAGTAAACGCAAAAGATAAAGTGGTTTTTCCTGCTGGAAAGTTTTTTGGTGCTTTGGAAATATTGGAATCATATCCAATTGATACCATAAAAAACGACAACCAATACGAATTAATCAAAAAATACGGGTTAACCCAATTTGATTCGGGACGTTATGTGATTCCGAAATTATTGGTAAAAATCAATCAGAAAGAATTCCGTACCGATTCGCTTTCGATTTTGGTAAACGATGTAAAAGTCGATACGACTAAACAACAAATGTATGATATCAAAGACATCATCGCCACAGAAGAAAAACCAATGAGCGAATGGTGGAAACTTTTGATTTTATTGGTGTTGATTGTGGCTTCAGGATTTGCATCGTATTTCATCATCAAACGTTTACAAAAAGACAAAGAGCAAAAAGAAGAATTTTTCGCTTCGCCAATTGAAAAAGCGATTGCGTATCTTCAAAACTTAGATAAAAAACAATTGGTTCAAAGAGGTGATGTTAAAGAATATTATTCTGAAATGACGGATATCACCAGAACATATATCGAAGAATCGATTCATATTCCAGCGATGGAAAGTACTTCGAGCGAGTTAATTGAATCTCTAAAAAAGGCGATTGCAGACAAGAAAATGTTTGTAAATCGTGAAGATTTGGAAAAATTTAGTCGTGTTTTAGAAAATTCGGATTTGGTGAAGTTTGCCAAATCGCAACCTATGTTGTTCGAAATTGAAACCGATAAAAAAATTATTGATAAGTTTCTATTAATCATTGATAAAGCCTTACCAAGAACGGAAGACCAAGCGGCAATACTTTTTGCAGAAGAAGTTCGCAAGAAGGAAATGCAAAAACAAAAGTTCAAACGTTTGGTGATGTCTATCGGAATTTCGATGTTTTTATTGGTGGCTTCTGTTGTGATTTTCGCTTACACGGTTGGATTCGATTTTGTGAAAGACAGTTATTTTGGCTATTCTACCAAAGAATTGTTGGAAAAAGAATGGATTACTTCAGAGTATGGTGAACCCGCTATTATTATTGCTTCACCAAAAGTTTTAAAACGAACGATTGATGAGAAAATTCAAAATAATCTTCCAGAAAACGTAAAATCAACTAGTCGTTTTGCCTATGGAAATATTACGGACGATTTCTCAATTGTTTTAATTACAACCGCTTACAAAGACACCACCAAGATAGATTTAGATTTAGCTTTGGAAGCAGATTTAAAAGAGCTAGAAAAATTTGGTGCTAAAAATATCATCGTAAAAACAGGAGAATTTGAAAATGTAAAAGGTCTTTCAGGTAAAAAAGCGTATGGAACTTTTACCGCTTTTGACCCTGATAGCGAAGAAGATATCAAAATGCAGTACGATATTATGGTGTTGTCGCAACCAGGAGGCGCTCAAGAATTTTTCTTTATGTATAGAGAAGAAGATAAGCATGCCATGGAGATTATAGAGAAAATTCAGAATTCAATCGAACTAAGAAAAGCCAAGAAATAATGGGAAAAGTAACCTTTTTAAATCCGGAATTTTTGTGGTTGTTTTTGGTTTTACCAATTGCAATAGGTTGGTTATTTTATAAAAGAAACCAACTTTCGGCAACGGTAAAAATGAGTTCATTAGAACCTTTCAAACAAAATAGAACTTTCTTAGCCAAAGCAAAACCATTTTTATATGTGCTGAGAATTTTAGCTTTGAGTTCGATAATCATCGCATTAGCAAGACCAAGAAGTGTTGACGTAACTTCAAAATCGAAAACCACAAAAGGTATCGATATTGTAATGGCGATTGACGTTTCGAGTAGTATGTTGGCTAATGATTTAAAACCAAATCGTCTAGAAGCTTTGAAAAAAGTAGCTTCAACATTTGTTCAAGATAGAATTAACGATAGAATTGGATTGGTAGTTTATGCAGGCGAAAGTTACACGAGAACTCCTGTAACGTCTGATAAAACTATCATTTTACAATCGTTAAAAACCATCGAATATGATGATTCTATTATTGCTGATGGAACTGGAATTGGTGTTGGTTTAGCCACTGCTATCAACCGAATTAAAGACAGTAAAGCTAAAAGTAGAATCATCATTTTATTAACGGATGGTGTGAACAATTCAGGAACCATCGACCCAAGAACGGCATCTGAAATCGCAAAAGAATACGGCATAAAAGTATATACCATCGGAATAGGAACAAACGGTCAAGCGATGTTTCCTGTCGCAAAAGATGCGAATGGTAAATTAGTGTTTAGAAAAATGCCTGTAGAAATTGATGAAAGCTTAATGAAAGAAATTGCGAAAGCTACCGATGCAAAGTATTTTAGAGCCACATCAAACAAAAAATTACAAGCCATTTACAACGAAATTAACAAGTTAGAAACCACTGAAATTGACGAGAAGAAATTCTATAATTATGACGAAAAATACAAACCTTTCGTGTTGATTGCATTTGTATTGTTAGGCGTTGAGGTGTTATTAAGAAATTCAGTTTTTAGAGGAATCGTTTAGAAAGGAAAACAATGTTTGAATTAGAAAGTCCAATATATTTTTACTTATTAGCGCTATTACCAGTAATAGTAGCACTTTTTCTATTCAATTTGTTTTGGAAAAGAAAAAGACAAGCCGTTTTTGCCGATTTGGAATTGTTTAACCAACTAGCGCCTGAAAAATCAAGCTTTAAACCGGCTTTGAAATTAGGTGTTTTATTATTGGCATTAGCGTGTATAATTATTGCTTTGGTTAACCCAAAAATGGGAACGAAAATGGAAACCGTAAAACGTCAAGGTATTGATATTGTGTTTGCAGTCGACATTTCAAAAAGTATGCTGGCTGAAGACGTAGCGCCAAACCGATTAGAAAAAACCAAGCAAATCGTTTCGCAAATCATTAATCAATTAGGAAATGACCGTGTAGGAATTGTCGGTTACGCCGGAAGTGCTTATCCTGTTTTACCAATGACGACAGATTACAGCATCGCTAAAATGTATTTGCAAAGTATGAATACCAATATGGTTTCTTCGCAAGGAACGGCTTTTAACGATGCGATTCAATTGGCGGTTGATTTCTTTGATGTGAAAGATACTAGCAAGTTGATTATTCTAATTTCCGATGGAGAAGATCACGGAGAAGGAGCAGATGATGCGGTTGAAATGGCAAAAAAGAAAGGCGTTCGTATTTTAACTATTGGTGTGGGAACTGAAAAAGGCGCTCCAATTCCTTTACGAGATGATAAAGGAACAATAGTTTCATATAAAAAAGACCAAGAAGGACAAACGGTTACAACAAAATTGTATCCTGAAGTTTTAAAAAATATTGCAGATAAAACTAAATCGAAATACATTATTGGCACATCTACAAAAGATGTGGTAGAAGAAGTGAAAAAGTCGTTAGATAAAATCGAAAAATCAGAATTTGAATCGCAACAAATAGCCGATTTTGAATCGCAATACCAGTGGTTTTTAGCTTTGGGATTTTTGTTATTATTGGTAGATATTTTCCTTTTGGAGAAAAAAACAGCATGGGTGCAAAAGTTGAACTTATTTAATGAAAAGAAACATGCGTAAGATAGTTTACATAGTACTATTATTGAATTGCATCTCGCTTTTCAGTCAAGAAAAAGATAAAAATTTATACAACGGAAATCAATCGTTTTCCGAAAAAAAATACGTGGATGCCGAAGCTGATTATCGGGTAACGGAATCAAAAAAATCACCTAAAAAAGCCGTTGCAGGATACAATTTAGGAAATAGCATTTATCGCCAAAATCAGCAAGGCGAAGCACAAATCAAATACATTCAAGCCTTAGAAACAGCTAAAACGAAAACTGAAAAACACCGAATATATCATAATTTAGGTAACACTTTCATGCTAGAACAAAAATATGATTTAGCAGCAGATGCCTACAAAAACGCACTTCGAAATAATCCAAACGACGAAGAAACACGTTACAATTACGCTTTAGCCAAAAGAAAGAAAAAAGATAATCCACCTCCAAAAGACAATAAAAAAGATAATAAAGGTGGTGGCGGTCAAGACAACAAGCCTCAGCCAAAAGATAAAGACGACAAAAACGACAAAGGAAACGACAAAAAAGATTCTGATAAAAACGATCAGAACAACAAAGATAAACAAGGCGATAATCAACAAGGCAAAGGAGACGGAGAGAAAAAACAAGACAAAAACGAAAATCCAAAACCAAGTGGCGCCGACAAACAACGCATCGATAATATTTTAGATGCGGTTAATAATGCAGAGAAGAAAGTTCAGGACAAAGTGAATGCGAAGAAAGTGAAAGCACGTCCGGTTTCAAATGAAAAAGATTGGTAACAAATGAAAAATATATTTTTAGTTTTATTATTATCGGTTTTCTATAATACTATTTCCGCTCAAGTAAAATTTGAAGCGCAAACAGAAAGAAATTCTTATGGACTAAACGAACGCTTCCAATTGGTTTTTTCCATCAATAATGAAGGCGATAATTTTGTACCACCAAAATTTCCCGGATTTAAAGCGGAAGGACCTTTCATTAATAAAGGAAATCAAACTTCAATTACGATTGTGAATGGTAGAGTGAATCAGAAAAGAGAAATTTCTACCCAAGTAATTTATTATTTATCACCTACAAAAAAAGGAACTTTTACTATTGGTGCTGCTTCAATTGAATATGACGGAACAGTTTACAAATCAGCACCCATAAAAATCACGATTACCGATCCTATCCAAATGCCAACCTATCCAGGTCAGCAACCTACGAATGTGAATTATGGCGAAGGAATTCATTTGGTAGCCGAATTATCTACAAAAAATCCGTTTGTAAACGAACCCGTTATAGTAGTTTATAAGTTGTATTTCGAACCTCGTTCAACGGTTGGAAATTTCAGAAATTTTAAAGCACCAAAGTATAACGATTTCTGGAGTCAGTATATCGACATGAAGCAATTGCGAGCAGAGCGTGGAAAATACAACGGCAAAGATTATAGCATGGTGGTGCTTCGAAAAGTAATTTTATATCCATTAGAAGCAGGTGCTAAAACCATAGAACCTTTCAAAATCGATTTAGATGCTGAGGTGCCAACAGGTCGTCGCGATTGGTTTGGCGAATACGAAATGCGTATGGTTGAAAAATCACTTTCCACAGGAACACAAACCATTAACGTAAAACCACTTCCAGAAAACGGAAAACCAGCAAGTTTTACTGGAGCTGTAGGAAATTTTGATTTCAAAGTAATCCCTTCAAAAACAGCTTTAAAAGCAGGTGAATCGTTAGATTTGGAAGTAAGTGTTTCGGGTAAAGGAAATTTAAAGTTATTTACCTTGCCAAAACCCGTAGTTCCAAGTGCGTTAGAAATGTACGAACCATCACATACCGAAAATGTACAAACACCATTAACAGGTATGGTCGGAAAAGTTTCGGACAAATACACGATTATTCCACAGTTTAAAGGAAAATATACGATAAAACCGATGGAGTTTTCGTATTACGATTTGGCAAGTAAATCGTATAAAACCATCACATCAAAAGAAATCACAATTGATGTAGCGGAAGGTGACGCAACGTTTGTAGCCAACACACCAAGCACGAACAAACAAGCCATTCAGAAAAAAGAAGTATTCCAATTCAATAAGTTGAAAACGGAATTTGTTTCTGCTTCTAGAGAGGATTTCTTAGGTTCGGGACTATTTTATAGTTTGTTGTTAGCGCCATTATTATTGATTCCGATTGTGATGATTGCTAAAAAACAAAAAGAGGCTAAAGATGCTGATGTTGTTGGAAACCGAGTTAGAAATAATAACAAATTAGTGAAGAAATATTTGTCGGAAGCCAAAAAACAAATGGGAGACAAAGTTCCGTTCTACATGGCAATGGAAAAAGCCTTACACAATTTCTTGAAAGCCAAATTACATATCGAAACGGTTGAAATGAGCAAAGAAAATATCATCGAATTATTACAACAAAGAAACGCATCAGAAGAGAGTATTAATCGATTTATGGAATTAATGAACGATTGCGAATTTGCACGATACGCACCAGCAACTGATATTGCCATGACAAATGATTTTGAGCGAGCTGTGGAACGAATTTCTGAACTTGAAAAACAAATTTAACCACAAAACACGAACTTGTCATGCTGAACTCGTTTCAGCATCTCAAAAATGATTAATCAAGATATAAGGTTGTTTTAACAAAAAAATTATGAAAAAATACATTCTCCTTTTCATACTCACATTTCAATTCGCCTTAGCAAGTGAATCCATCGACGCTACCTTTAAAAAAGCAAACGATTTGTATAACAAAGGCGATTACGAACAAGCGTTGCAATCTTTCGAAAGTATTGTAAACAAAGGGAACGAATCGGCTGATTTGTATTTTAATATTGCGAATTGTTATTACAAACTTGGAAAAGTAGCGCCATCGATTTACAATTACGAAAAAGCATTGCTTTTAAACCCAGATGACGAAGCCATACAAACTAATCTGTCATTTGCACAAAAAACAGCAATAGACGACATTAAAATCCTTCCAGAAGTTGGTTTTAAGAAAATGGTGAAAGAGTTCACAAGTACATTTCATTATGATACTTGGGCTTGGATTGCGGTTTTTGTTGCTTTCCTAAGTTTACTTTCGTTTTTAGGCTATTATTTTGGAAATACCGTGTTTCTAAAACGCACTTTTTTCAGTTTGTTTTTGTTGTTTTTAATAGGAATTGGAGTAACCGTTTTCTCCGCTTTTTTACAAAAGAAATTTGATACGAATTACAATCCAGCCATCGTTTTTGCAGAATCAACGACTTTAAAAGCGGAACCAAAAAATAGTTCTGAAGATGTTGTAACACTTCACGAAGGAACAAAAGTCTTCGTTTTAGAAGAATTAGGCAACTGGAAACAAGTAGAACTAACCGACAAAACCAAAGCGTGGATTGACAAAGAATCGATTAGAGAAGTGAAGGATAAAAATTAGTTTTTTTCTTTTTCGACTTCTTTCTTCAACTCTTCATACCAACCCTCAATCGTAGGATAAATCGCTTTTGAAATATTCTGAATTGGATTATAAAAAATGGAATTCTCTTGCGTTTCTTTAGAAAGTAGCATGTTGTTGATGTTGACTTTCTCAAAAATAAAAAGCACAACACTCAACGCTAAAATCGTTTTCAACAAGCTAAAAATTACACCAGCTAATTTGTTAATCCAACCTAAAAAAGCAAAATCCGCTAATTTGGTCAGAATTTTTGCGCTTAAATGAATTCCAATTACAACCAATAAAAATGTAATGATAAAAGCGGTTATTTCAATGTATTTTGGATTCCAACTTGGTACAAATCCAGTAAAAATAGCGCCTACTAAATTTGAAAATTTAATCGCTAAATAAATCCCTAAAATCAAAGCTACAAACGAAGAAACTTCTACAAAAAGCCCATTTTTCAACCCTTTATAAACCGCAAAACCCAATAAAACCGCAAAAACAATATCAATAAAACTCATTTGAAAGAAAATAGATGAAAGAATCAAGAACAAAGACAATAGATTGCGTAAAAAACAAAACCATCGATTATCTTTGCAAATCTAATATAGAAAGTTGGGAATAGTCTTTTTTCTTTTCTCTTTTTTCTTTCATCTATAAAACATGTCTAGAGACGAACAATTAAAACAGCGTTGGGAAAGCGTTGTCAACATATTATCAGAAAAATTTTCAGGAGGAGAAGACCTTGATTTAGAAGGAATTATCTATTTAATTGGAGTGCAAGAATTAGGGAAAATTCATGCTACATTCAAAAAAGATGAGAAAGTAAACCTAATGCACATCGCCATTTGTCGATTGTTAGAGCCTTACGGTTACTACGAATTTGAATATTTCGACAACGATGGCTGGCCGCATTACAAAGTAAAAGAAGAATTGCCACCACTAAAAGCAGGCGAACAAGCGGTACTAATGAAAGAAGCAATTGTAAGCTACTTTTTAGAAAAAGAATTAATTGACTAATTAATTTACAGTACAGACAAGTCATTGACTTGTCTCTCAAAAAAAATCCATAAATTTGCATTTTACAAAACGAGCGATGACAGAAACGATTAAAGCCCATATTGAAGAAGTAAAAGCTTTTCAAACCGATAATAAAGAACAATTAGAAGCCTTCCGAATCAAGTATTTAGGAAGTAAAGGCTTGTTGAAAGACTTTTTTGCCGAATTCAAAAATGTTCCAAATGAACAAAAGAAAGAATTTGGACAAGTAATAAACGAATTGAAAACTTCGGCAGAAGAAAAGGTGAAATCCATTCAAGACGCTTTAGAAAATAAAGAAGAAGCAAAAGGAATTTACGGCGATACTACACGTCCAGGAGAAGCGATGAACATTGGTTCGCGCCACCCAATTTCAATTGTAAAAAACCAAATGATTGATATTTTTTCAACCATTGGTTTCAATGTGTCCGAAGGTCCAGAAATCGAAGATGATTGGCACAATTTTACCGCATTAAATTTACCAGAATATCATCCGGCAAGAGATATGCAGGATACGTTTTTCATTCAAACCAATCCTGATGTTTTGTTAAGAACGCACACTTCATCAGTGCAAGTGCGTTATATGGAAAACAACAAACCGCCAATTCGTACGATTTCTCCGGGAAGAGTTTTCCGTAATGAGGCTGTTTCTTCGCGTTCGCACTGTATTTTCCATCAAGTGGAAGGTTTGTATATTGACAAAGACGTTTCGTTTGCCGATTTAAAACAAACCTTGTTGTATTTCACCAAAGAAATGTTCGGAAAATCGAAAATTCGTTTACGTCCGTCATATTTCCCATTTACAGAACCAAGTGCTGAAATCGATATTTATTGGGGCTTAAAAACTGAAACCGATTACAGAATTACAAAAGGAACCGGTTGGTTAGAAATTGGTGGTTGTGGAATGGTAGATCCAAACGTATTGAAAAACTGCGGCATCAATCCAGACGAACACACCGGTTTTGCTTTCGGAATGGGAGTAGAAC
Source organism: Flavobacterium sp. (assembly GCF_023151265.1). Lineage (GTDB taxonomy): Bacteria > Bacteroidota > Bacteroidia > Flavobacteriales > Flavobacteriaceae > Flavobacterium. Next base: position 23,258 of record NZ_JAKLJH010000016.1, on the reverse strand, counting down.
GTATTGCGATGTTGTTGTATCAAATTGGCGATATCCGTATGTTTTACGAAAATGACGTTCGTTTCTTAGAGCAATTCAAATCGAGTATATAATTTAAAATCCTGATAAGTTTTCGGAACCTGTCAGGATTCTTCAAAATATGAAAAAAGACATTATCATCCCAAAAGTAGAAGGCGTTCACATTGTAGCTTTTCAAGAATGGAACGACGATTTTATGGAGAATTCTTGGTACGCTTACTTAGTAAACGATACCGATAATTTGTTGGAAATGGCTATGGTAGTTTCACGCGCTTATGGTTTAATCAATGGCGAAGAGCGTAGAACGGGAACATTCCGTCACGCGTTTGCCAAAGTAGAACCAAGAACTGCCGTTAAAGTTGAATTGTTAGAAAATAACGTTTTACAATTGAATAACGAATTCATGTTATCCTATTTCGCAGACGGACAATTATACGATAAAACCTTCGTGTTCCGAGTAAATACCATCAACGAAAAAGCCACTGCCGATTTACCTATCATCAATAAAAGAGGCGTTTTTGCGAATTAGATTTTCGCAAATTATAATAGTGAAACCATGAATACATGAATTGATTTCTGTTTTCGTGGTTTTTTGTTTTCACCACATAGAAACATAGATTAACTTTATAAAAGTTGAGGTATTTCATTTTACATAGTCAGCATAAGAAAACTTATATGAACTCATATATACAAAGAACTCCTTAAACTTTCTTATATGACTTATATGTTTAAAATCAACACAATCCTATTGTTACCTCAAAAAAGTGTAACGCCAAAAAACAAAATAAGAAAAACCTATGTTTCTATGTGGTAAAAACTCAAAAACACCTTTATTCTTACAACAATTAGAAAATATTTTTACCTTTAAGAAATTTTTTCAACAACACAACATGAAACCATTTTTTATTGCTTTAGCTTTTTTAACTACTACTATTTCCCAAGCGCAAGATTACGCTAAACACGTTAACCCATTTATTGGAACAGGCGGTCACGGACATACTTTTCCTGGCGCAACCGTGCCTTATGGGATGGTGCAACTTTCTCCTGACACTAGAATCGATGGCAGTTGGGATGGCTGTGGCGGTTATCATTATTCGGATAATTTGATTTACGGATTTTCGCACACGCATTTGAATGGAACCGGTGTTTCCGATTATGGCGATATCATGTTGATGCCGACTATGGGAGAACCTTCGTTTGATAATAAAGTGTACTCTTCTACTTTTTCGCATACCAATGAAAAAGCTTCTGCTGGATTTTACGCTGTGAAATTAGACAAACACAATATCGATGTGCGTTTAACCACTTCAACCCGTGTTGGTTTTCATGAATATACGTTTAATAAAGCTGGACAAGCGAATATTATTTTAGATTTAAGACACCGAGATAAACTGTTGGAAGGAAAAGTAAACATAATAGATAATAAAACTATTGAAGTTTTAAGGAGAAGTGAAGCTTGGGCACGAGATCAATATGTTTATGCAAGGATTGAATTTAATGTTCCAATGATGAATTCAAAAGGAATTAAAAACTCAAATGATTTAGATATACAAACATTGGCATTAAGCTTCTCAAAACAAGTCAAAAAAGGTGAAAAAATTCTTGTAAAAGTGTCGCTTTCTCCAACGAGTTACGAAGGTGCGAAATTAAACAGTTCCGAAATCAAACATTGGGATTTCAATAAAGTACATAAAGACGCTATCGCACTTTGGAACAAAGAATTATCAAAAATTGAAGTCACTTCTGATGATAAAGATAAGCTAGCGATTTTCTACACCGCTTTATATCACACGATGATGCAACCCAATATTGCACAAGATTTAGATGGGAAATATCGTGGTAGAGATAACCAAATTCATGTTGCCGAAGGATTTGATTATTACACGGTGTTCTCGCTTTGGGACACGTTTAGAGGTGCGCATCCGTTGTATACTTTGATTGATAAAAAACGAACTGCCGATTACATCAATACTTTCATCAAGCAATACGAACAAGGCGGCAGATTACCCGTTTGGGAATTAGCTTCCAATGAAACCGATTGTATGATTGGCTATCATTCGGTTTCAGTAATTGCAGATGCGATGGTAAAAGGAATAAAAGGTTTTGATTACGAAAAGGCTTTTGAAGCTAGTAAAGCTTCTGCTATGCGTGATGTTTTAGGTTTGGATGCGTACAAGAAAAACGGCTTCATTTCGATAGATGACGAACACGAAAGCGTTTCCAAAACCTTAGAATATGCTTATGATGATTGGTGTATTGCACAAATGGCACAAATTTTAAACAAGCAAGAAGATTACCAATATTTCATGAAACGTTCTCAAAACTGGAAAAACATTTTCGATTGGGAAACTGGCTTTATGCGTCCAAAGAAAAATGGAGGTTGGGACAAACCTTTTGACCCTAGAGAAGTCAACAATAATTTTACCGAAGGCAATTCATGGCAATATTCGTTTTTCGTACCACAAGATATTGAAGGCATGATTGCAGCTTATGGCGGAAAGGAAAAATTCGAAGCCAAGTTAGACGAAATGTTCAACAGCGAAAGCAAAACTACAGGTAGAGAACAAGTCGATGTTACCGGATTAATAGGACAATATGCTCACGGAAACGAGCCAAGTCATCACATGGCGTATTTGTACAATTATGTGGGAAAACCAGAGAAAACGAATGAAAAAGTAAAGTATATTTTAGATAATTTTTATACCAACACACCCGATGGTTTAATTGGAAACGAAGATTGCGGTCAAATGAGTGCTTGGTATGTATTGAGTTCGATGGGGATTTATTCGGTAACACCTGGAAATCCTAACTTTAGTTGGACTGTAATCGAACCTTTTTTTGATGAAATAAAAGTGAAACTAGAAAATTTAAACGATGATGTAATTAATAAGAAATTAAGAATTGTAGATTATTCTACTTTTGGTTTTGATAGTTATTACTTGAGATTTCCAAAAAACTATATGGATATTATTCCTGTTCCTATAATTCAAGCGGATAGTAAAGCATTTAGAGACAATTTGAAAATTGAATTGAAATCTCAAAATTCAAATAATGAAATTTATTTCATGATTAATGATAAAGACGATTATTTGGCAAAGAAAATATTTGTTAAATACACAAAACCTTTTGAAATAAATGAAAGTTCTAAAATTTATGCTTTTGTCAAACAAGATATACATCGAAAAAATATTTTTAGCGATACCATTTCCGCATCCTTCTTCAAAAAACCAAACAATTATAGCATCAACATCAAATCAATCTACAATCCACAATATCATGCAGGTGGTCCAGAAGGATTGTTAGATGGTATTTTAGGTACGGAGAACTGGAGAAAAGGCGATTGGCAAGGTTACCAAAGTCAGGATTTTGAAGCGGTGGTGGATTTAAAAGAAGTGAAAACCGTTAAAGAAATTTCAGCTCGCTTTTTACAAGATTCTCGTTCTTGGATTTTAATGCCAACAAAAGTTGATTATTATATTTCGGAAGACAATGTGAATTTTACGTTTTTCGGTTCGGTAAACAATACGTTAGATCCAAAATTAGAAGAAAATACAATTCTAAATTTCACATCAAACGAAACCAAAGGAAAGAAAGCACGTTACGTAAAAGTTATCGCTAAAAACTTCGGAAAATTACCAGAATGGCATCAAGGCGCTGGTGGTGATGCGTTTATTTTTGTAGATGAAATAACAATTGATTAACAACTTAGCGCTCTTTTTAGTTTTAATTTTACAATTGTAAATAAATGGAACATGAAAAGAGCGCTTTTTTATATTGTATTTTTAATTTTATCGAACACTATTTCGGCTCAAGTTGTTTTTGAACCTTCGTTAAAGGAAGCTTTTAAAAAAGCAAAAGAGCAAAATAAGATTGTTTTCATCGAATATTACAATTCCGATTGTCCGGTTTGTAAACGTTTAGGAGATTTACTTAAAAGCGATTCTTTAGTTGGTAATTACTACAATAAAAATTTCATTAATTATGCTATGAACACCAATGGTTCTTTAGCAGAAGATGACAATGTATTTATTTCCGAAGCAAATCTTCATTTTGACAGTGTTCCAGTGCTTTTATATTTTGATGCGAATAAAAAATTCTTGCATCATAGTGGTGTAAATGTCGAAACCGAACACCTAATCAACGAAGGGAAGAAAGCCAAAAACCCAGATTTTAGAACTTCTGGCTTAAAAGCAAAGTACGATAAGGGAGATCGAACGGTAAAAACACTTTATGCTTATTGCGATTTACTTTTGGTAACTAAAAATGAAGCAATGGTTAAAAAAGTTTCTCAAGAACTTTACGAATCGTTTAAAAAAGAAGAATTACCAACAAAAAAGAGTTATATCGTTTTAAAACAGGTTGTAACTTCTACCGAAAACGGCTTCTTTCAGTATTGGATAAATAATTTAGAAAATCTAAAAGACTTCGAAACAGGCTATAAAGCTGGAACCGAAAAATCCTATCTGGAAAAAATCGTTCTAAAAGAATTGAATGATAACACAATTAAAAATTGGGATACATCCAAAAAAGATAAATTCAAAGACTATATTTTGAAGTTAAAAATTACGGATAATCCGGAAGTATATTTTGAATAGTTTTAATCCTTATCAGGAAACAACAACGAAGCGATTACAGACAAGATTAAAGCTCCACCAACAACACACAACGACAAACTAGTTGGAACGTGGTAAAACGGCGCTATAATCATTTTAGTTCCGATAAAAGCTAAGATAAATCCTAATCCGTATTTCAATTTACTGAACATGTACATAAAGTTCGCTAAAAGAAAATACAACGAACGCAATCCTAAAATTGCAAAAATATTCGACGTGTATAAAATAAACGGATCATCTGGAGCAATAGCAAAAATTGCTGGAATACTATCAATCGCGAATAATAAGTCGGTAAATTCAACGATTGCAACCACTACAAATAAAGGCGTTGCCATTTTGATTCCGTTTTGAATGGTGAAAAATTTATCGCCGTCAAAATTCGGACTTACTTTAAAAAACTTGTGTACAAATTTAGAACCAGCACTTTTGCTAAAATCTTTACTTCCTTCATCTTCTTCCTGACTTAATGCCGATTTAATTCCGGCAACAATCAAAATAATTCCGAAAAGGGTAAGCAAATAATTGATTTCTACCATCTGACCAAAAAGCTCCATTTCTGGTAAATAGGTGTAATTCAACAACCAAACTCCCGCAAAAATGAATATCGCTCTAAAAACCAAAGCACCAATTACACCCCAAAATAACACTTTGTGTTGGGCTTCTTTAGCGACGTTGAAATATCCAAAAACTAAAATAAAGACAAATAAATTATCTACCGAAAGTGCTTTTTCAATCCAATAGGCGCCTTGAAATTGCATGAATTTTTCGGCTCCCATGTAGTGATAAATAATACCGCTGAATCCCATGGCTAAAGAAATCCAAATTACGGACCAAATAGCTGCTTCACGATTGGAAATCACGTGACCTTTTTTGTTTAAAACACCTAAATCTAAAACCAACATAGCAATGATGGTAATGGTAAAAGCCGTAATAATTCCAGGATGATCAATTAAATGATCGATAGAACCCGTTTTTAATGATAGCATGGATTAGTTTAATTTATCTGTTAATTTTTTAAAAACGGTTTTAGCATCTTTGTTTTCGTATAAAATCTCGTAAACGGCATCAATAATTGGAGTATCTGCTCCGTATTCTTTGTTTAATTTGTAGGCACTTTTTACAGCGTAATATCCTTCAGCTACCATGCTCATTTCCATTTGTGCTGATTTTACGGTGTAGCCTTTTCCAATCATGTTTCCGAACATTCTATTACGAGAAAAAACAGAATATCCAGTTACCAATAAATCGCCCAAATAAGCAGAATTATTAATATTTCGCTTCATTTTATGCACTTTACGAATGAATTTCTTCATTTCGCGAATGCCATTACTCATCAAAACCGCCTGAAAGTTATCGCCATAGCCTAAACCATGTGCAATTCCTGCTGCAATAGCATAAATGTTTTTAAGTACAGCTGCATATTCAGTTCCAATGATATCGTCTGAAGTTTTCGCTTTGATGTAATGTGAACTCAGATTTTGAGCTACATATTTTGCTTTTTTTCTATCACTACAAGCAATGGTTAAGTACGATAAACGCTCCATCGCCACTTCTTCTGCATGACAAGGACCCGTGATAACCCCAATATTTTCAAATGGAATATCGTATTTAGTATGAAAATGTTCGCCTACAATCAAACTTGACTCTGGAACAATTCCTTTAATGGCTGAAAAAATGATTTTTCCTTCCAAACTTTCAGTCAAACTTTCCAATTCTTTGCTTAAAAAAGCTGATGGAACTACAAAAATAACATAATCAGCATAAGCAACCGCTTCGTTGATATCGTTGGTAAGTTTTAATTTATTGGTGTCAAACGCAACCGAACTCAAATAGTTTGGATTGTGTTTTTGATGTTTTAAATGCTCAATAGCATAAGTACTTCGCATGTACCAAGCAATTTCGTCTTGATTTTCACAAAGCATTTTCGCAATTGCTGTAGCCCAACTTCCTCCTCCAATGACGGCAAATTTTGGCTTTTTTTCCATTTTACGATTTAATTTAGAACATCAAAAATAGGCATTTAAAAAGGATTTACAAAAAACGTTTGCGAAACTCTTTTTAATACAAAGGCACGAAGAAAAACTCCGCACCTTTATTATGATAAATACGTATTTTTTAATAACTCATTTCCACAATTGCTCTCACTTTTTCTAAAGTGATGTTTTGCTTTTCACCCATGGATTTCCAACCTCTTTCTTCGAAACGATTTACTATAAAATCAGCAGTTTTTTCGATATTTTCTGCGTTTTCCGAAATTTTGGTTTTCATGCCCATTTTGTGGAAGAATTCAACTGTTTTTTCAATCGCTTTTTCTGCAATTTCTTCAGTTGTATTGCCTTGAATATTCCAAACGCGTTCTCCGTATTGCGCTAATTTTTCTTTTTTCGTGTCGAACATTACGCGGTATAAGTTTGGACCAATGATTGCCAATGTTCTCGCATGATCAATTTCGTATAAAGCCGTTAATTCATGACCAATCATGTGCGTAGCCCAATCCGATGGAACTCCTTTTTGAATCAAGCCATTCAACGCCATGGTAGCACTCCAAACAAAGTTGGAAGCCAATTTATAATCATTTGGATTTTCTACTACATCTGGACCAATTTCAATTAGCGTTTGTAAAATACTTTCTGAAATTCGGTCTTGTAGTAAAGCATCGTGTGTATACGTCAAATATTGCTCCATAACGTGTGTGAACGCATCCACAACGCCATTTTGCAATTGTCTTTTTGGTAACGAAGTAATTACTGTTGGATCTACAATTGAAAATACTGGAAATAATGCGCTTCCGCCTAAAGTTAATTTTTCTTGTGTAGCTTCAATCGTAACCACAGCACCTGAATTCATCTCAGAACCTGTTGCTGGTAAAGTTAAAACCGTTCCAAAAGGAACTACTGTTGCAACATCTTTGAATAAAATTCGTTTTTTCAAAATATCCGATTCGTCACCTTCAAAATTTACGGCTGCCGAAATAAATTTCACACCATCAATTACGCTTCCGCCACCAACAGCTAAGATGAAACCAATTTTTTCAGCACGAATAATTTCAACCGCTTTCATTAAAGTTTCAAAACGAGGATTCGGTTCGATACCACCAAATTCCACAATATCGTAATTTGGTAAAGCCGCTTTTACTTGGTCGTAAACACCATTTTTGAAGATACTTCCGCCACCATAAGCAAGCAGAATCTTAGTATTTGAAGGTACTAAATCAGTTAGTTTCGCAATTTGTCCTTTTCCAAAGACATAATTTACCGGATTGTATAATTCGAAGTTTAGCATAACATTTTATTTTTAAGAATGCAAAGTTAAGCAATGGGATTGGGAACGAATGGTAAAGGAATGTTAAGGCTTTAAAAATTTAGCAATTTCGGTGTGGTTGTTTGTAATGCAAGTTATCAAATATTGATGCTCTTCATTTTCGAAAAAGACATACCAAGTTGTTCTTGAATTGCTATTATAGAACATATATTTTGAACCCAATGAATAAAGGGGTAAGGGCGTATTCTTATATGGAAAATCTGCAATATTTTCTTCAATAAAATTAATGATTTTATCTTTGTAATCAATGGCATTTTCCAAATAAGAAAAGTAATTTTCTTTGTAAAGAATATAAATTAATTCGTTTAAAAAATGTTCTACTTCGGGTTTGTAGAAAACTTTTATTTCTTCTATTCTAAAGATTTAAGAAAAGAAGTTGTTCGTTTTTTTAATTCTTCAGCAGTGATGGCAGTTTCTAATTCCTTCTTGAAATTAAATGTTTTATGTTGTTTTCTAAAATTATCCAATTGATTAATTGTGGTTTCATCTTCTACAGAAGATAACCATTTTAATAATTCTGATTTTTTAGTTGCAACACTCATGTTTTCAATTGTTTATTCAAAAATACAAAAATTTTTAAAACCTTTTACTTCTTATAAAACAAATTATGTTCCACGTATTCCCAAACTTTATTCGGTAGCATCGGTACTACATTTTTACCGTTCTTAATGCTTTCGCGAATAAAGGTAGAAGACAATTCAATTACAGGAGCGCCTACTCGATGAATTTTTGGATGATTTATGAATTGCTCGTCAATTTCACCAGAATTTAATCTTGGATAGACATAAATATCGTGGTTTTGCAAAATGACTTCGTAGTTTTTCCACTTGTGGAGCGAGTTCAAATTGTCTTCGCCCATGATTAATGAAAATTCGTTTTTAGGGAATTTTTCTTGTAAATGCGCTAAAGTATTTACAGTATAATTCGGTTGAGGTAACTTGAATTCAATGTCCGAAGGTTGGATTTTTGGGTAATCTTCGGTTGCCAAATGTACCATATGCAAACGATGGTAATCATCTAACAACGAACTTTTCTGCTTGTGCGGATTGTGCGGGGTAACCACCATCCAAATTTGATCCAAATCAGAATGCTCTGCCATGTGATTGGCAATAATTAAATGCCCAATGTGAATGGGATTAAAAGTTCCGAAATAAAGACCTATTTTCATTTTCAAACACTAATTTCACTAATTATCACGAATTCAAAATAATTAAATCTCACAAAATTTGTGCTAATTCGTGGAATTCGTGTTGATGAATTTTTTCACTAACTGATATGCATCTTCTTTTGCCACATCTAAATCATAATTTTTGATGATGGTGTCAAATTGTGGTGCAGTTGCTAATTCTACTGATGCTTTTGCGATACGCATGTTGATTTTGTCTTCACTTTCGGTAGAACGTTGTTTTAGGCGACGTTTTAATTCGTCAACGCTTGGTGGTTTTACGAAAACGGCTAAGGTTTCGTTTGGAAATTTGCTTTTAATACGCAATCCACCAGCTACATCAATATCAAAAATTACGTGCTTTCCTAAAGCCCAGATGCGTTCTACTTCTGTTTTTAAAGTGCCGTAGAAATTATCCGTATACACTTCTTCCCATTCTACGAAATCTTCCGCTTTAATATGTTTTTTGAATTCGTCCCAAGAGATGAAATAATAATCTTTTCCATCTACTTCTTCGCCACGAGGCGCACGCGTGGTACACGAAATCGAAAATTCTAAATTCAAATCGGGTTGGGCTAATAAATGTCTTACTATAGTGGTTTTTCCTGAACCTGAAGGCGCAGAGAATACTAATAATTTTCCTTTGGTCATTTTGTTGTGTGTTTAATAATAAATTTTCAAGTTAAACCTTTCTATTACATCTAAATATTCATTAAAAATTATCATTACTATAATTGAAATTAAAATACTAATTATTAATGAATTAGAAATAATTTTTAATTTTTCTTTTTTAAAAACATTTAGAATAGCTCCCAAACCAAAAGGAATAACTATTGTGATAAATGGAATCAGAAAAAAAGGTTCGAAAGCATAAACTTCCTTTGAATTTGCATATCTTAAATTGGTAATAAATAAAAAAAGTATTGATACTAAAATGCTGTAAAATATTGTTTTATTAAAATTGATTTCTTTTCTTAATTTGAAAATTTGCAAAATGGATAATCCTATAATTACAAAAAGGACAATAAAATAAAACAATAAAATAATCCCCATTTCAATCCGATTACAATACGTTCAATACTTGTTCCTTAATCTTTTCCAATTCATCTTTCATCATCACCACCAATTTTTGCATTTCGGTATGATTCGATTTTGAACCCATGGTGTTGATCTCTCTTCCCATTTCTTGGGTAATGAAACCTAATTTTCTTCCGTTGGCTTCTGTTCCGTTTAAGGTTTCTAGGAAATAGTTCAAATGGTTACCCAAACGTACTTTTTCCTCGGTAATGTCATATTTTTCTAGATAAAAAATCAATTCTTGTTCAAATCGATTTTCGTCAACATTGACTTTTAATTCATCTAAAGCAGTTCTTAAACGTGTTTTTACTGTTTCCACGCGTTCAGCATCGTAAGAAACGGCTTCGTTCATTAAATTATTGATGTTGGCAATACGCAATTGGAATTCTTTTTCCAATGAAGCACCTTCATCTTTTCTAAAGTTAGCGATGTTTTCCAACGCTTCATCAATCACGGTTTGGATTTGTTTCCATTCGTTTTCATCGATTTCGTCGCGCTCCGTTTTTAATGCATCGGGCATACGAACAGCCATTTTCATTAATTCCGTTTCATCTGCATTTGGAATTACGGCTTTCATTTGGTTAATGTAACCTTTCACAATCGGCACATTAATTTTTGAAGTTGTTTCTTCGCCAGTTACTTCAACATAAAGCGAAAAATCAACCTTTCCGCGCTCTAAACGTTGCGAAATTTGATTGCGTAAACCCAATTCCATTTCACGAAAAACCGATGGCATTCGCGTATTTAAGTCTAAACCTTTACTGTTTAGCGATTTGATTTCTACGGTAATTTTTTTGGTTGGTAATTGCAAAGATGCTTTCCCAAAACCCGTCATGGAGTGTATCATACTTATAAAAATGTCTTCAAAGATAATAAAAAGTTTTCAGTCGCAGTCGCAGTTTTCAGTACTACACTGTGACTGTCAACTGAGACTGCCTACTTTTTTTGCGTTACCAAATAAACCCCAACAAATATCAACACAGCTGAAATTAATTTTACTAAACTCAAATCGTCTTTACCTAGACTTACGGCGAAAATAGTGGCAAAAAGGGGTTGTAAATAAATGAAAACCGCTACAGTTGTTGGTTTTAATTCGCGCATAGAAACTAAATTCAGCAAATAGGTTAAGAAAGTTGAAAACACGACTACAAAACCAATTTTCCAGATAATATCTGTTGGTAAATTAGCAAAATCTACGGCTTGAAATTCTCCCCAACCAAAAGGTAACACCATCAAAAAACCAAAAGTGTAAATCCATTTCACAAAAGTAAAGGCGTTGTATTTATCCATTAATTTCTTTACGATGATAAGGTAAAATCCATAAGAAACGGCATTTACAAAAACCAATAAATTTCCTAAAGATGCGTTTGTAGCGTTTACCAATGATTTTCCGTACAAAATCAACGTTATCGTTCCGGCTAAGCCCAAGATGATTCCTAAAACTTTTCGATTTTCCATACGTTCTTTCATGATGAATGCTGACAAAACGAGGACAATCATCGGTGTGGTAACCATTAAAACGGCTCCCATAATCGGCGAAGTATAACTCAATCCTTTGAAAAAAGTCAACATGTTAAAAGCTACTCCGAAGAACGCAGCGGCAATAATTCGAGGAAAATCTTCTTTAGCAATTTTTTCTTTTGGACCAAAAAAGGAAATCAACCAAAATAACAAAACCGAACCACCAACACGCATTACGATAAATCCGAAAGCGTCAACATATTTTGGCATTACGTCTTTGGCAATCGTGAAAGTTACGCCGTAAATGATCGAAACTAAGGTAGCGGCAACTAATGCCCAACTTCTTTTTGACATTAGCTTAAAACAGTAATTACTTCGTGAATGTTTTTTGGACTATTTCCAATGTAAATCTTCCCATCGATAATAAAAACTGGGCGACTCAAAAACGTGTAATGTTCTAAAAGGTATTTTTTAAAATCAGCTTCCGTTAGATTTTTATCTTTTAAACCTAATGATTTATACAATTGCGCTTTTTTGCTGAAAAGTGCTTCGTAACTTCCTGAAAGTTGATACATTTCTTCTAAATCGCTTTCCGAAATTGGATTTTGACGAATATCGATAAACGTTAATTTATCTGAATTGGGTAACGATTTGATGATTTTTCGGCACGTATCACACGAAGCCAAATAGTATATTTTGTTCATTTTGATGTTTTTCAATTTCTGATGCAAAAATACAGTCTTTTGAATTCTAAAAATCAGTAATTTTATAAAAAAATTAGACATGGACGCAACTTTTAGAATTTGGGAAACCAGCAGAAATATTTATTTGAAGTTTTTTGATAATTATTCATTAGAACAACTCAATACAATTCCGGCAGGAATGAGTAATAATTTGATTTGGAATTTGGGACACGTTGTGGTTTCGCAACAGAAATTGGTTTACGCTTTATCAGGTTTACCAATGCATATTCCCGATTCGCTTTTTGAGAAATATCAAAATGGATCGCGTCCAGATGGTAAAACTACGCAAGCTGAAGTTGATGAAATCAAGAAATTACTATCAGAAATGGTTGAAAAAACGAAAGCTGATTTTGAAGCCGGAGTTTTTAAAGAATATCATCCGTATCAAACCAAAACCGGATTTCATTTAGGAACTTGGAAAGAAGCGATGGAGTTCAATAATTATCACGAAGGCATTCATTTAGGAATAATGATGTCGATTAAAAAGTAGCATCAACCAACTTTTATTTACCTTTGTAAAAATTTTTTAAAAATGAAATTCAATACAAAAACGATACATGGTGGTCAACATCATGAAAAAGTAACGGGAGCCGTAATGCCTCCGGTATTTCAAACTTCGACTTATGTACAATCAAGTCCAGGGAAACCAATTGGTGATTACGAATATAGTAGAGCAGCCAATCCAACAAGAACGGCTTTAGAAGACGCTTTAGCAAGTATCGAAAATGGAGCAAGAGGTTTAGCTTTTTCTTCGGGATTAGCAGCAACCGATTGTTTGTTACGTATGTTTAAAGCAGGTGACGAAATCATCGCTATGGACGATTTGTACGGTGGAACTTATAGATTGTTCACAAGATTATATAAAGATAGTGGGATCAAATTTCATTTTGTGGATATGAATGATTTGGAAAAATTCCAATCGTTAATCAATGAAAACACGAAATTGGTTTGGGTGGAAACACCAACAAATCCATTAATGAAATTGGCGGATATTGCTGCGATTGCTCAAATCACAAAAAAACATAATATTTTGTTTGCTGTTGATAATACTTTCGCAACACCATATTTACAAAAACCATTAGATTTAGGTGCTGATATTGTAATGCATTCGGCTACTAAATATTTAGGAGGTCATTCCGATGTTATTGCAGGAGCTTTGATTATTAAAGATAAAGTATTAGGTGAAGAATTACATTTCAAACAATTCGCAACAGGAGCTACATTAGGACCAATGGATTCTTTCTTAGTTTTGAGAGGAATTAAAACGTTGCATTTACGTGTACAACGTCATTGCGAAAATGGAGAAAAAGTAGCAGCATATTTAGACAATCATCCTTTAGTGGAAAGAGTGTATTATCCAGGATTAGCTTCACATCCATTTCATGAAATTGCTAAAAAGCAAATGAGTGGTTTTGGCGGAATGGTTACCTTCACTTTCAAATCAGGCAAAAAAGAAGATGCAATTAAATTCTTAGAAAATTTAAAAGTTTTCACTTTAGCAGAGTCATTAGGAGGAGTGGAATCGTTAGCGAATCACCCAGCTTTAATGACTCACGCTTCTATCCCAGAAGATAAAAGAAAAGAAGTAGGTATTTCAGATGATTTAGTTCGTTTGAGTGTAGGAATTGAAGATATCGAAGATTTATTATCCGATTTAGAACAAGCTTTTAAATAGTAGAAATAACTAAAAACAAAAAATCCCGATTCAAACGAATCGGGATTTTTTTATATTGTAAAATTTATTAATCTAAATAATAAATGTATCCTACGTGAAACCATAAGTTCCAGTCGTTTGCTTTATTTTCTGTCCAAACTTCAGGATCAGGATTTAAACCGTCAACCCAATCTGAAAAGTAATATTGCCATCTTACTTCTGCAAATAAATCCGATAATTCTGTTAATTTATAACGTGTTCCAACACTTGCAACTGCCGACCAAGTACTTCCACCTTCCTTAGACCAAGCTCCGTAGTATTTGATTGGTGTTGATATTGGAGTATCCATTGGTCCTAATTCTGAATAAGTTCCGTTTTGGAAAAAAGTATAATGAGCACCTAAACCTAAAAATGGAGCCCAAGCACCATTAGTAGCTGTAAATTCTCTAATACTTAAAGGGAAGTATTCTAATTGCATACCAATGTCGGTAACCTTAGCCTCACCTTTCATGGCTCTTAATTTAGCTGCAGTAGGAGAGTTTCTGTCAACCCATTTGCCAAAGTGTTGTAATTGAGTACTGTTGTATGATAACTCAGAACGAACTTTAAAGTGGTCGTTAAAATAAGTTTCAGGAGTGTAACAGTTACATTCTGCACGGTAAGCAAAATTCATATAGTGAACTAAACCAATACCAAAACCTGTGTTTCCAGCATTAGTTTCAAAATCGTGTCTTACACCAAAATCAGATTGGAAAGCAACTCCACCAACAAAAGCTCCAACTTCATGAGAGAAGCCAAACTGTGCCATCATTGAAAAGTTTGCTCCTAAAAGCAACATTAGTAGGTATTTAATTTTTTTAGTCATCGCTAAAATTTTTCCATTATCGGACAAATATATAAAAACAAACTGCACTTCAAAAAAAAAAGAGTATTTTTCTTGTTTAAAAAAATGTAAAATAAGATTGTAGATTAAATTATCTTTTTTATGGATATAAATTTTTCTTAAAAATAGAACAAGTAATTTTTAAAATGTATATTTGTCGACTTAATTTTTACGAAATTCGTAATTTTAAGACAAAAGATAATTAACGAATTAGTTTATCTACAAGTTTTATAGTATAATGGAACAAAAAATTAATGATTTTATGGCGCTTGTTGAGGCCAAAAATCCAAACGAACCAGAATTTTTACAAGCTGTAAAAGAATTTGCTGAAACGGTAATGCCTTTTATTGCAAATGACAAAAAGTATGATGGAAAAAATGTGCTTTTAAGAATGGCTGAGCCAGAGCGTTCAGTAATTTTTAGAGTGCCGTGGGTTGATGATAAAGGTGAAATTCAAGTGAATAGAGGTTTTCGTATTCAGATGAATTCTGCTATCGGACCTTACAAAGGAGGAATTCGTTTTCATCCAACGGTAAATTTATCAGTACTTAAATTTTTAGCTTTTGAACAAGTTTTCAAAAATAGTTTAACAACGCTTCCTATGGGAGGTGGTAAAGGAGGTTCTGATTTTGACCCACAAGGAAAATCAGATGCTGAAGTTATGCGTTTTTGCCAATCGTTTATGACAGAATTATGTCGTCATATTGGTCCAGATTTAGACGTTCCTGCTGGTGATATCGGTGTTGGAGCAAGAGAAATCGGCTATATGTTTGGTCAGTACAAAAGAATTAGAAATGAATTTACAGGGGTTTTAACTGGAAAAGGTTTAGCTTATGGAGGTTCTTTAATTCGTCCTGAAGCAACTGGATATGGTGTGGTTTATTTCACACAACAAATGTTAAGCACTATTGGACAATCTATTTCAGGAAAAACAGTTGCTATTTCAGGTTTCGGTAACGTTGCTTGGGGTGTGGCTTTAAAAGTGAACGAATTAGGTGGAAAATTAGTTACAATCTCAGGTCCTGATGGATATATTTACGATGCTGAAGGAATTTCAGGAGAGAAAATCGAATTCATGTTAGAAATGAGAGCTAGTGGGAATAACAGAGCAGAAAGTTTTGCTGAAAAATTCCCAAGTGCAGTTTTCCATAAAGGAAAAAATCCGTGGGAAGCTAAAGTTGATGTAGCTATTCCTTGTGCAACTCAAAATGAATTAAACGAAGAAGATGCTAAAAAATTAATTGCTAATGGAGTTATGTGTGTAACTGAAGCAGCAAACATGCCATGTACTTTAGATGCAATTAAACAATTCTTAGATGCAAAAGTTTTATTTGCTCCAGGTAAAGCAGCTAATGCAGGAGGTGTTGCAGCATCAGGTTTAGAAATGACACAAAACTCTATTCGTTTAAACTGGACAAGTGAAGAAGTTGATGCTCGTTTAAAAGACATCATGACTGGTATTCATGGTCAGTGTAAAAAATATGGTACAGAAGAAGATGGTTATGTAAACTATGTTAAAGGAGCCAATATTGCTGGTTTCGTTAAAGTGGCTGACGCAATGTTAGCTCAAGGAGTAGTGTAATAACAGACTTTAAATAATATTAAAAGCTCTTTTAGGAAACTAAAAGAGCTTTTTTCTTTTGTAAAACATATCAAAATTAAAATTAATACGTTTGTAGTATATTTGTATTAAATACTTGCAATGAAAAAAGCGATTTACATTTTTTTATTTATTATTTCTCAATCTTTTTTTGCACAACAGAATAATCAGTTGTGGAAAGGTTATTTTTCATACAATGAAATAGTAGATGTAGAATCAGGCTCCAACGCTGTTTTTGCCTCAACTCAAAACGCACTTTTTTCTCAAGCAGTTTCGTCTTCTAATTTAAATATTTATAATTCAATAACAGGTTTAAAACCCGATATTATTTCCACAATACATCATTCGGATGCTTTTAATAAAACATTTGTTGGAAATAATAACGGTTTAATTTTAATACAAAATGCAGATGGCTCTGTTACTACAAAAGTAGATGTAATTGAAGAAGTGCCAGTACCACCAAATAAAAAGAAAATCAATGATTTTTACGAATTCAATGGTCGTTTGTACATTGCAGCAGATTACGGAATTTCTGTAATAGATATTGCTACATTAGAATTTGTTTCAACTTACTTCATTGGTACATCAGGAGAAGAAACAGAAGTATTACAAACTACCGTTTTTAATAATGAAATATATGTAGTTACACGAAATTTTGGAATTAGAAAAGCAAGTTTAAGTAATCCTAATCTATTTGATTTTAGTCAATGGCAAACTTTTGACACTGGTTTTTGGAGTGGAATCGTAACATTCAATAATCAATTAGTTGCTACAAACGCAAATGCAAGAACATACCGTTTTAATGGAAATATACCGCAAGAAATTCTAAATCACAATCAAGTCGGACTAAAATTAAAAACAAACGGAACGGAGCTTATTGTTACTACTCAAAACAATGTGTATGTTTTAAATCAATCATTTTCTGTTTTAGCGCATATAACTCAAATTCCCGATTTTACTGTACGCTTTACAGCGGCCTCTGTTGTAGGTGGAAACATATATGTAGGAACTGAGAAAGATGGGTTGTTTTCTACGAATTTAGCAAACCCAACAATTTTTACAGCAATGTCTCCAAATGGACCGCTTCAGAATAAATCTTTTAGATTAAAAAAATCTCCTAATAAAATTTGGGTGGTACACGGTGATTATACTCAATCATATAATCCTTATCCACTCGACGAGTTAGGTATTAGTACTTTTACTTCAGATCAAGGTTGGAGTGTTATTCCTTACAGTGAATTAAATGGCGCAAAATCTTTGTCAGATATTGCAATAAATCCATCAAATCAAAATCAAGTATACGTAACATCTTATTTTTCTGGACTCTTAAAAATGTTTGGAAATACAATTGAATTACTCAACAATACAAACACAGGTGCAAATGGTTTAGAGTCTTTAGTATTGCCAGGGAATCCAACTTATGTAGATATTCGTATCAATAGTCCAGCTTTTGACAGAGAAGGAAATCTTTGGGTTACAAATTCTTATGTAAATAGAGCAATAAAAGTACTAAGAGCTAATGGTCAATGGCAATCTTATAATTTATCTGGAGTAACAGCAAATTTAGCTACAGGAAGATATAATGCAATGGCTATAGATAAAAATAACACCAAGTGGATACCTTCTTACAATGACGGTGTAGTAGCTTTCAATGAAAATTATAACAACAAGTTTATAGTAATTAATCAAGAGAATGCCGACATTCCTACAGCTGTTGTAACTTGTTTGGCTATAGATAACCGAAATCAATTATGGATAGGAACTATGGCTGGTTTGCGTGTCTTATCTAGTGTTGATCGATTTGTTTCCGATACAGAATTAGATGTTTTTCCTATTATTATTCAAGAAGGCGATTTAGCGCAAGAACTTTTTTATCAGCAACCTATTTTAGATATCGCTGTTGATGGTGCTAATAGAAAATGGGTTTCAATTGCCGATGGAGGTGTTTTTCTAGTTTCTTCAAACGGACAGCAAACCATTTATCGCTTTGATAAAAGTAATTCGCCTTTACCAAGTAATAATGTTGTGGATATTGAAATTGATGGCGTTTCAGGAGAAGTGTTTTTTGTAACAGATAAAGGAATTGTATCTTTTTTAGGAATTTCAACCAAGCCAAGTGACAGTTTAGGAGATGTTTTTGTATATCCAAACCCAGTACGACCAAATTTTTCAGGAACAGTAAAAATTAGTGGATTAACCGATAAAGCCAATGTAAAAATCAGTGATATTGAAGGTAATTTAGTTTACGAAACTACGTCATCAGGAGGTACTATCGAATGGGATACCACCGCTTTTGGAAAATATAAAGTGGCTTCAGGAGTATACATGGTTTTTGTGGCAAGTGAAGACGGAACCGATTCTACGGTAAAAAAAGTGATGATTATTAGGTAATTCAATGCTAGTCAAAACTAAAGCCATTGTTCTTTCTTCCCTAAAATTTCAAGAAAAAAGCTTGATTGTTAAGTGTTTCACACAATCAGATGGTTTAAAAAGTTATTTTGTACAAAGTGCTTATTCCAATAAAAAAGCGAATCAAAAAATTGCGTATTTTCAACCTTTAACGATTATCGAAATCGAAGCCAATCATAAAAATAAAGGCACACTCGAACATTTCAAAGAAATAAAATTAGCACACAGTTTTCATACCATAAATACCGATATTGTTAAAAGCACTATCGTAATATTTCTATCCGAAATTTTACATCACAGCATCCACGAAGAAGAGAAAAATGAAAACCTTTTTTCCTTTTTAGAAACCGCTTTACTTTGGTTAGATACACACGAAGAAGCTACAAATTTTCATCTAATTTTGATGATGGAAATGACCAAATTCTTAGGTTTCTATCCCGATGTTTCCGAAATAGATTTCGACTTTTTCGACGTGAAAGAAGGTTTCTTTACGCCATTTCAATCCGTGAATGCACTTTCAGCCCATGAAACGCAATTGTTCAAACGATTAATCGAATTAAAATTTGATTCCAATCAGAAAATTTTTGCTGGAATAGAACGTCAAATTTTGCTAAAAATCCTCCTAGATTTCTATATGTTACATCTCGAAGGCTTCAAAAAACCAAAATCGTTAGAAGTTTTAAAAGAAGTTTTTTCCTAAGTCTTAACTTTTGCCTTTTACCTTTTGCCTTTTACCTTTAAATCATTACTTTCGCAAATTGATTTAAGAAAGCGACAAAATGAGTACAAAATTTACTGAATACAAAGGACTTGACTTGCCAACAGTAGCATCAGAAGTTCTTGATTTTTGGAAGAAAAATAACGTCTTTGAACAATCGGTAACTTCTCGCGAAGGAGCTACACCTTACGTGTTTTTTGAAGGGCCACCATCTGCAAATGGTTTGCCTGGAATTCACCACGTAATGGCGCGTGCGATTAAAGATATTTTTTGTCGTTATAAAACTCAAAAAGGCTACCAAGTTAAGCGTAAAGCTGGCTGGGATACGCACGGATTACCTGTAGAATTAGGTACTGAGAAAGAATTAGGCATCACCAAAGAAGACATCGGTAAAACGATTTCAGTTACCGAATACAACGAAGCGTGTAAAAGAACGGTTATGCGTTACACCGACGTTTGGAATGACCTTACGGAAAAAATGGGGTATTGGGTAGATATGGAAGATCCGTATGTGACCTACAAATCCAAATACATGGAAACCGTTTGGTGGTTGCTAAAACAAATTTACAACAAAGATTTACTATACAAAGGTTACACAATTCAGCCGTATTCACCAAAAGCGGGAACAGGTTTGTCTTCACACGAAGTGAATCAGCCAGGTTCATATCGTGATGTTACAGATACAACGATTGTAGCGCAATTTAAAGCAAAAGACGAAACGTTACCAAGTTTCTTACAAGGTTTTGGAACGGTTCATTTCTTAGCTTGGACAACAACACCATGGACGTTACCATCAAACACAGCGTTAACCGTTGGACCAAAAATCGATTATGTTTTAGTGAAAACGTTTAATCAATATACTTTTGAAGCAGTAAATGTAGTTTTAGCTAAGAATTTAGTTGGAAAACAGTTAGGAGGAAAGTATTTTGTAGCAGAATCAGATGCTGATTTTACAAATTACAAATCAGAAGATAAAAAGATTCCATACCAAATTTTAGCCGAAGCAAAAGGTGCTGATTTAGTTGGAATTCGTTACGAACAATTATTGTCATTAGCGTTACCGTATCAAAATCCAGAAAATGCGTTTAGAGTAATTTCAGGTGATTTCGTAACTACTGAAGATGGAACTGGTATTGTTCATACTGCACCAACATTCGGAGCTGATGATGCTAAAGTTGCAAAAGAAGCAACTCCAGAAGTACCACCAATGTTGGTTTTAGACGAAAATGGAAATCCAGTACCATTGGTAGACTTACAAGGAAGATTTATTCAAGGTTTAGGTGATTATTCTGGAAAATACGTTAAAAACGAATATTACAACGACGGAGAAGCGCCAGAGCGTTCAGCTGATGTAGAAATCGCTATCCAATTAAAAGAAGAAAATAAAGCCTTTAAGGTTGAAAAATACGTCCACAGTTACCCACATTGCTGGAGAACTGACAAACCAATTTTATACTATCCATTAGATTCTTGGTTCATCAAAGTAACCGAAATCAAAGATAGAATGTTCGACTTAAACGAAACCATCAACTGGAAACCAAAAGCTACAGGAGAAGGTCGTTTCGGAAATTGGTTGAAAAATGCCAACGATTGGAACTTGTCGCGTTCACGTTATTGGGGAATCCCTTTGCCAATTTGGAGAAGCGAAGACGGAACCGAAGAAATGTTAGTAGGTTCAGTTGAAGAATTGTACAACGAAATCGAGAAATCAATCGCAGCAGGTTTCCAAACAGAAAATCCATATAAAGGATTCAAAATTGGCGACATGAGCGAAGCTAACTACGATTTAGTGGATTTACACAAAAATGTAGTAGACGGAATTGTTTTAGTTTCTCCAACAGGAAAACCAATGAAACGCGAAACGGATTTAATTGACGTTTGGTTCGATTCAGGTGCGATGCCTTATGCACAATGGCATTATCCATTTGAAAATAAAGAATTAATCGATGAAAATAAAGCGTTTCCAGCCGATTTCATCGCAGAAGGAGTTGACCAAACTCGTGGTTGGTTCTATACATTACATGCGATTGGAACTTTAGTTTTCGACAAAATAGCATACAAAAACGTAGTTTCAAACGGATTGGTTTTGGACAAAAACGGACAAAAAATGTCGAAACGTTTAGGAAATGCTGTTGATCCATTCACCACTTTGGCTGAATACGGTCCAGATGCTACACGTTGGTACATGATTTCGAATGCAAATCCTTGGGATAACTTAAAATTTGATATCGAAGGAGTGGCTGAGGTTCGTAGAAAATTCTTCGGAACACTTTATAATACGTATTCGTTCTTTGCTTTATATGCCAATATCGATGGTTTTAAATATGATGAAGCGGAAGTTCCATTAAACGAAAGACCAGAAATCGACCGTTGGATTTTATCGGAATTACATACGTTAATTCAATTGGTTGATGAAGCGTATGCGGATTACGAACCAACTAAAGCGGCTCGTGCTATTTCTGATTTCGTTCAAGAAAACTTGAGTAATTGGTATGTTCGTTTGTGTAGAAGAAGATTCTGGAAAGGTGATTATGCGCAAGATAAAATTGCGGCTTATCAAACGTTATATACGTGTTTGGTAACGGTTGCGAAGCTTTCGGCGCCAATTGCACCGTTCTTTATGGACAAACTTTACAGAGATTTAACACAAGCTACAGGTTCTGAGTCGTTTGAAAGCGTACATTTGGCCGAGTTTCCAAAAATGGTTGAAAACTTTGTTGATAAATCACTTGAAAGCAAAATGATGAAAGCTCAAACGGTTTCTTCATTAGTTTTATCACTTCGTAAGAAGGAAATGATTAAAGTGCGTCAACCGTTGCAAAGGGTTATGATTCCTGTACTTGACGACAATCAGCGTGCTGAAATTGAGGCAGTTTCTGACCTAATTAAAGCCGAAGTAAACGTGAAAGAAGTGGAGTTGTTAGACGATGCTTCGGGTGTTTTAGTGAAGCAAATTAAGCCTAATTTTAAAACATTAGGACCACGTTTTGGCAAGGATATGGGATTGATTTCCAAAGAGATACAAAATTTTGAACAAGAACAAATTGCCAAATTAGAGCGTGATGGTGAGCTAGTTATGGATATTGCAGGAAAAAGTATAACTTTATCACAAGATGATGTTGAAATTTCATCGCAAGATATCCCAGGTTGGTTAGTAGCCAATTCAAACGGAATTACAGTAGCGTTAGACATTACAATTTCCGATGAATTAAGAAAAGAAGGGATTGCGAGAGAATTAATCAATAGAATTCAAAATATCAGAAAAGATTCTGGTTTTGAAGTTACGGACAAGATTACCGTTAAAATGGAAAAAAATTCGCAAGTTGAGGAAGCCGTTTTAGCTAATGAATCGTATATTAAGTCAGAAACACTAACCGAATCATTAATTTTTGTTGAAAACCTTGAAAATGGTACGGAAATTGAGTTTGATGATATTAAAACAAGTATATTAATTTCAAAATAAAAGTCGAAAGGCTTTTAATCGACGTATAACTATAAAAAATATTGAAATTATGGTAGAGGAGCAAATTAGATATTCAGACGCTGATTTGGCTGAATTCAAAGCGTTAATTCAAGCGAAATTAGAAAAAGCTAAA
>NZ_JAKLJH010000213.1 GCF_023151265.1 Flavobacterium sp. | reverse complement strand
ATTGTACGTTTTCGTAATCTTTCTGGAAATTCAAAATATTGTTAATGTTCGCACCACGGAAAGCATAAATACTTTGCGCATCATCACCAACCACACAAATATTTTGAAATCTATCGGATAAGGCACGAACAATCAAATATTGTGAATGATTCGTATCTTGGTACTCATCTACTAAAATGTATCTAAATCTATCTTGATATTTCGCTAACACATCTGGAAAACGATTCAATAATTCGTTGGTTTTCAAAAGTAAATCATCAAAATCCATCGCACCCGATTTAAAACAACGCTCTACATATTGCTGATAAATTTCACCCATACGCGGTTTTTTACTCATGGCATCGGCTTCTTGTAACTCGGGATTATTGAAATAGGCTTTTACTGTGATTAACGAGTTTTTATAAGATGAAATTCTCCCTAAGATTTGCTTTGGTTTGTAAATGTCTTTATCCAATTGCATTTCTTTGATGATGCCACCCAAACAACGTAAAGAATCTTGAGAATCGTAAATTGTGAAATTCGATGGATAACCTAATTTATCGGCTTCACTTCTTAAAATCTTAGCAAAAACCGAGTGAAAGGTTCCCATCCAAAGGTTTTTAGCTTCATTGTTTCCTACGATATCCGCAATACGCTTTTTCATTTCACGTGCGGCTTTGTTGGTAAAAGTTAAGGCCAAAATATTAAATGCATCTACTCCTTGACTCATCAAGTTAGCAATACGAACGGTTAACACACGTGTCTTTCCAGAACCCGCTCCCGCAATTACAATCATGGGGCCGTCTTTCTGCAAAACAGGTGCTTGCTGTGCTTCGTTTAATTGGCTGATATATCGCTGCATTTCTTTCATAGGATTCGATAACTTTTAACTAATTTACAAAAATACACTTTGGTAAGTGTTTTTACAAGTTTTTATTTTGTGCTTAAAATGAGAGAAATATTTAAACACATAGACCCAATAGATTTACTTTGCGCTGATTTTAGTCCGAGGCTTCGGACGTTTTACTTAACATAGATAACATAGAAAAATTGAGTAACTCATTTTTAAATTTAAGATTTGATTTTAACCATTTATTA
Source organism: Flavobacterium sp. (assembly GCF_023151265.1). Lineage (GTDB taxonomy): Bacteria > Bacteroidota > Bacteroidia > Flavobacteriales > Flavobacteriaceae > Flavobacterium. Next base: position 1,300 of record NZ_JAKLJH010000213.1, on the reverse strand, counting down.
TATTTCTCAAATCTGTGTTCCTAAACCTATTTGAATTTTAATAATTTTAATCTTAATTTGCGACATATTTAAAACTATTTAAAATGACAATCGAAGATAAATTATTAGAAATTGCTGCTTATACCTTACCTGCTTTAATTACTGGTGGTGTAGCTTTTGTAATGATGCAAAAATTTTACAACAGCGAAGAAAGTAAACGCAAATTTGAATTACTAAGAGAAAATCAAAAACAAGCGTTACCGATTCGTTTGCAAGCGTATGAGCGAATGGTTTTATTGTTGGAAAGAATTAACCCAACACAATTACTAATTCGTGTGGCTCCAACAGGAAAAAGTAAAGATGATTATGCTACTTTATTATCACACCACATACAAACCGAATTTGAACACAATTTAACGCAACAAATTTATTTGACTGCTGAAACTTGGGATATCGTGCTAAAAGCAAAAAATAGCACAGTGCAAATGATTAGAAAGAATGCACTTAGAGAAGATGTTGCTGATGCCGATAAACTAAGAGAAGCAATTATGATTGAGTTAACCGAAACCGAAGCTCCAAGTAATATAGCAATTAGCTATTTGAAAGAAGAATTGAAAAGAGTATTTTAAATATAAATCCCGAGCTACAACTCGGGATTTTTTTATTTTTCATTCAAAAACTTCAAATACAACTCTTTCATGGTTGCATCCGAAGTAGATGCTAATTTTTCAACTAGTGTTCTGTATTCTGGTTTTTTAAGTAATAAGCGAACGTTATCTCTTCCAAACTTAGTGAACTGCCACTTGTGATGCACCGTTGCTTTAAACAATAATTCAATTACTTTTTCATCATTCGAATTTAGTTGCAATAACAATTCTAAAGCGTTTTGTCTAACGGAACTTTCGTAGTTTTCAGAAGCAAAATCTAACAATTGATTATACGAAGTAGCTTTCACTTGCTCCGATAGATTTTCCGTATTCATTGCTAAAGCTAACCAAGTTAAGCGGAAACTTTTATCATTATTTCCAACAATCTCTTTGGTTTGTTCTAAATAAAGTAAACGATCTTCGGGAAAGTTTTTCCAAAGATTAGATAACGCAATTTCTTTCGTTTGATAGGAATTATCATTCAGTAACGTTTCGTATTGCAATTTAAAAGCTTCAGGAATAACTGGCGTAGATTCCGCAACGGCTCTTCTTACCAAAATATTATTTGTTGCTAAAGCAGTTTCTAAAATAACTTTTCGCTCTTCAAAAACCAAATTTCTTGTTTGATATACAATGTATTGTTTGATTGGATAATACGCATCTGATTTTAGAAT
>NZ_JAKLJH010000212.1 GCF_023151265.1 Flavobacterium sp. | reverse complement strand
CCAAAAGTATTTTTCAATTTATTGATCGGTACAATTCAATCAGACCTCATTCAGCTTTAGGAGGACTATCTCCTCTGCAATTTAAAAATAAACAAAAAATATGATTTTTTTCTTTACAGTTTTAGGGGGGCACTTCAAACCGCAAGAATTTGCAGATAATCAATGTCGCTTATTTTCAAAAACTCACTGTTGTTGTGCCCTCTGAAATCGTCAATTAAGTCACGCAGATAAAATCCGCTATCGGCTTGTGTAGTTGTTGTTTGTTGAACCGAAGGCTTAAATGTTTTTGCAACAACTATGTCAAAGATGTTAAGCGGTTTGCCTGCTTGGTTAATCCTTTCAAATATTTGACATACTTCCGAAACTTGTATTCCTTTTACTTCAATAAAGGAAATTCTGTAGTTGTCAAGCACTCCTTTGATTTTTGAAAGTTCTGCAAGTATGGAATGATTGAAGTCCTTATTTACAAGTTCGCTATTGAACACACTTGTTTGAACAGTCGTAAAATTATTTTTAATGTCAATGAGCTTCACAATTAACCCATCATCAAATCTTTTTTTCTTACCGATGTTTGGTCGAATTTCTCCATTTCTATCGTCAATGTCATTCCAAAAAAGAAAACGATTGCGATAACTTTCATCATCAATTTAGTTGTCTGGCGGAATAGTCAAATCCACATAAAGTAATGGGTTGAAATTCGGTCTGTTTTCAATAGTTCCACCATATAATGAAGTCAGCAAAGATGTTGTTCGTTGTTGTCCATCAAGTATGTATTGATATTCGGTTCTGCTAAAATTTGTATCAGTTATTTGGTGTCCACCAATTTGTCTGTGGTTTTGAAGTTTCAAATCAGTTTTCCATATCAGAATACTTCCCAAAGGATAAAACTTGTAAATACTGTCCCAAAGTTTTTTTACATTTTCCTGTTCCCAAACAACGTCTCGCTGAAAAGTCGGAATTTGATAATTTTTTGCTATCAACTCGTCAAGGTAAGTTGTCAGTCCTTTGTTGGTTGGAAAAATTCTGTCTGTATAATTCATTTTTTATTATTGTTCGTTAGTGTTGTGTCGTCCGTTATAATGGCTGGTAACGTTCGAGTTTATGCGTCGAGCCGAACTTGTGAGGCTTGACCCGCAGGCGTAGCGAGCAATGCGAGCGAAGGCATAAACTCTGTTAGCCGATGGAATCCTCACGTAGCTCGAGAAAATGAAGCCACGGATGGCATCTTTTTTTGTTTATTAATGTCTTTTACAAATTCTGTGTAGACATGTATTTTGGAAAGAGTCGTTTCAATTTTTCTACTCTCCTCCAATAAATCATAATCATTTTGCAGAGTGAGCCAAAATTGAGGTGGAAGATTAAAAAATTTTCCGAGTTTCAGCGCATTAGTAGCAGAAATGCTTCGTTTTCCTGAAATTATTTCGCTTAATCTTGATTGTGGGATACCCGTAATCTTGGATACCTTGTAAGCGGATAACTCCATTGGCTTTAGAAATTCCTCATCTAAAATCTCACCAGGGTGTATATTTCTTATTTTATTTTTCATGATATCTCCTCAATGGTAATCAACAATTTCGACATCAAAGGCATGGCCATCAATCCAGGTAAAGCAAATCCTCCATTGGTCATTGATTCGAATACTATGCTGGCCTTTACGATCATTTCTTAACGCTTCCAGAAAATTTTTTGGTGGAATCCTTAAATTTTCCAATTCCAAAGCACCATTAATAAGCCTAAGTTTCCGTAAAGCTACATCTGAAATTTGATTTGGAATTCTTTTTGAAAATTCACCTTTCCAAATTTTTTCAGTATCTTTGTCATGAAACGATTTGATCACATCCTAATGCTTACACAATACGTATACAATGTCAAGCAAAAAATCAACTCTCTACCCTGGACACGGATGTCCAGAGTTTAGAATTTAATTGTGAGAATTCTTTCGCCTAACGGACAAGCGGTAGCCGCAGTTGCTTGCGTGTCTGCACTTTCCGCTAAAAGTTTATTCCAAAGTTTCAAATTTGCACTTCTGTTCGGTAACCTTCAATGCAAGCAATTGTCGGCTAACGCATGTTATACGTATTTTACTTTTTTATAAATTAACTGCGTACCAAAAATAATACTTTTTTTTGAAATGCGAAGCATTTCAAAAAAAAACTGTCAGCAAATAATAATCACTCGCTAAAAGTCGCCTACTAAACAAGCGTTGTCTAAAAATCATCGGCTAACAATAAATGCGATAGCATAATATAAAATTCGCTAAAAATTGGTATTGCCCCCTAAAACTGGAATACAAAAAAAGGGGATAAAGGAGACTTGATAATATGATAAGAAGAAATAACTATGGCAAAGAATTTAAGGAACAAATAGTAATGGAAATTTTGTCCGGGCAGAGTTCCGTTTCGCAAATAG
>NZ_JAKLJH010000015.1 GCF_023151265.1 Flavobacterium sp. | reverse complement strand
GCACTTAATTATGCCTTAAAAACAAAAGCAGATGTGTTAGTAAGTATCGATGCTGATGGACAGTTTGATGTAAATCAAATTGCTGAATTAATCAATCCAATCGTTCTTCAACAAGCTGATTTTTGCTTAGGCATTAGATTTTCTGGCGGAAAACCTGATAACATGCCAGGAATAAAATTTTGGGGAAATAAACAAGTAAATAAAATTGTAAGTTTTGTTAGTAAAACTAAAATTTATGATGCTTCTTGTGGTTTTAGAGCCTATTCTAAAGACACTTTATTAAGTTTAAATCTACATGGAAGTTTTACGTATACGCATGAAACAATTCTAGATTTATTAGATAAAGGCTTCAAGGTAGCCCAAATTCCAATTACCGTTTTATATTTTGAAGACAGAGTTTCCAGGGTAGCTAACAATCTTTTTAAATATGCTTACAAAACTTCGTCAATAATTTTTAAGTCATTAAAAGATTATCGCCCGCTACAGTTTTTCCTAGGAATTGCAACCGTAATTTTTCTAATTGCTATGTTTTTTGGCGGATGGGCTTTATTACATTGGATCATCTACAATACCATAACACCTTACAAGAGTTTTGGTATCATAGGATTATCTCTTTTAGGCATGAGCGTAATTATTACAATTTTTGCTTTCATGGCTGATATGTTAGGACGAATAAGAAAAAACCAAGAAAAAATATTATATTTTTTAAAACAAACGCATTTTGAAGATCCTAAAAAATAAAGAATTACAATCTCAAGTTTTAAAATACATTATCATTAGTCTTTTTGGTTATGGTTTTGTGTTTGTATCACTTTATGTTTTTGTTGATATTCTAAAATTTAATAAATCAATCGCATTTATGATTGTTTATGGAATTTCTTACTTAATGCTTTATACGCTTCAATTAAGGGTGCTTTTTAAAACTACTCATAGTAACAGCAAACTAATTAAGTTTTGCTTAAGCTTAGTTTTCTTTTACGTATTGGCTAATATTTTATATAATACTTTTAATTATTTTGAAATAAATTATTTGATAAGTACATTTATAACTATTTTGATTTTAACACCTTTACGATTTATTATTTCAAAATTCTACGTTTACAAATAATGCAAAAATTTTTATACAAAATAGATTATGTTTTACAACGATTTTTAACTTCGTTGCTATTTACTTTTCCAATAATTAAACTAGTAAAAAAAGCTTACTTTTTTGTTCGTTTTAAAACAACTTACATTGAAGCTACAAATAATGTTGTTATTACAAATTTTGACAAACCAAATCAAAATTCAGGAATAACTTTTTTAGGAAAATGTGTGCTTTCTAGAAACATTGAAGTAGATATTTGTGGAGGTATTGTTATGGGAAAAAATGTCACTATTTCTGACCATGTTACGATACAAACCCACAAACACGAATATGATGGTTTTAGTTTGTATGAAAATAAAACATCATCATCATCTTTAGAAATTGGAGATGAAGTTTGGGTTTGCAATAATGTAATTATTACAAATAGTGTAAATAAAATTGGTAAAGGAGCTGTAATTGCTTCGGGCTCAATTGTGACTAAAGATGTTGAAGATTACAGCATTGTTGCAGGAGTTCCAGCGAAGCATTTAAAGTATAGAAATAAAATAAATTATGGAAAAGCATAGTGCTACTTGGAATAAAATTTCTCTTTCTTTCTTTAAAAAAGGTTTTAAATTTATTTTACTTCACCTTTCCATGCAATTTTTTGTTCCGCCTTCATTGCGAACTAAATTGCTAAAATTGTATGGTATTCAATTTAAAAATAGCAAGACTGTTTTTATTGGAACCAATGTATTATTCGACAATTTAAAAAACGTTTCTACATCAATTGGAGACAATGTTTTAATTACTTCTGGTGCAAAAATTTTAAATCATTTTCCAATTATTACCCCAGAAGGCGTTTCTGAGTTTAGCATGGGAAATGTAATTATAGAAGACAATGTTTTCATAGGCATGAATGCGCTAATTATTAAACCCGTAACAATTGGAAAAGGTGCTGTAATTGGTGCTGGTGCTGTAGTAACTAAAGACGTGTTACCAGGAACTATTGTTGGAGGAAATCCTGCTACAGTAATTGGGTATACAAAAGATTTTAGCAAAATTTAGAGCAACTTCTTAATCTCATCTTCAAACTTATCTGTTGTAAATTGGCGCGACCAATTTTGTCCTTCAGAAGCCGTTTTTTGATATAATAATTCGTCACTTAGCAAACGTATTGTCTGGCTTACATCTTTTTCTAATTGTTCTTCTAGTTGAATGCCTCTTTCTCCGTAGCCCAACATATAAGGCACACAAGAAACTTTTGAAACAATAGGCACGCAACCCCAAAACATAGCTTCGGCCACTACTTTTGGCCAACCTTCACTTTTAGATGGTAAAATTAAAAAATGACTGGTTTGATAGGCTTTTAAGACCGTTTCCTTTGACTGATTCCCTTTTAAAGAAACGATGCTTTCTAGTTTATTTTCGAAAATATATTGTTCTAAATTGTCTCTTAGAATTCCCTCTCCATACAAATTCAGTCGAACATTTTTCCCTTGTTGATGTAATTTTTCAATCAACTGAATAGCATATAAAGGCTGTTTACCTTTAGACAATGTTCCAACAAATAAAAAATCAATACATCCCTCTAATGTTTTTGGTTCTATTACTTTTTTATCTGATTCAGAATATGTTGCGGTAAAAAAAGGTTTGATATTATTTGTTTGGTTGTTCCAATCGCCATACACCAATACCTGCATGTTTTTAGTTAAAAAAGTATTGGATAAAATCCAACGCTGTAATTTATAAGTAAAAGGCTGTTTGGCATTTGGATCCCAGTTACCAGCATATTTAGCTGTTTTAGGCTTCTTTGGAAACAAAATTTGAACCATAGCTCCAATTAAACCCATATTTCCAGGACAACGCAAGTGAATGTGATCAGCTTGATACATGGCTGAATAAACCGTGCTAAAAACTTTTGGGAGTTTAAATAACGCTTTAAAAATATTAGCTACCGAAGTAATATTAAATTCTAAAACCGTACGAAAACGCAAGTTAGAATGATGATATTTCTCGTGAATAGGATTTAATTCTTTATTTACTAAAGGCGCAACCACAATTACCTCATCTACATATTGTAACCAAATATTCATTTCTCGAATATACGGTGCGTAACCAAAATAGAAATTATCGTTTTTGATGTGTTGAACGTGAGTGATAATTGCAAATTTCATTTTAAAAGATAAAATGTAAATATACAATTATGTTGAAACAATACAAGAAAACAGATTGAAGTTAAGAGAAATTAAAAAATACTCTCAACAAACTCTTTTGTTATAGGCTTGCTTGAAAACAAAACCGACTCATCAACTTTAGCTTTATGAATATACAAATCATCTACCGTGGTAGACAAAATACATATCTTAGTATGTTTTTTCAGAGTATCAGATAGCGAATTAAACTTTTCAATAAATTCAAAACCATCTAAAACAGGCATGTAGATATCCAAAAGAATTAAATCGGGTAATTTTGCTGTTACATTTTGAAATTCTTCTAAATATTGAATAGCCGTTATGGAAGAGTTAAACTCCATAATATCTATATTTTCATCAAAATTAGTAACGATTTTTGAGGTGATATAACAATCAAACTCATTATCATCTACTATCATTACTTTTTTAACTTTTGCCTTCATCAATTTATATTTTTATAAATTTTACAAATTCTTCTTGTCTTCTCTTAGCAACTGGCAACGAAACTCCGTGTTCAAACTCACAGTAGAATCCATCTTTTTTAACAATCTTGACAATTTTTTTAATATTAACTACATACGAATGATGAATTCTAAAAAAGTAGTTATTTAAAAGTAAGGAATTATATTCTCCAAGGTTTTTACTGGAAAGAATTTTCTGTTTATTAGACAACACGAATTCTGTATATTTCCCTTCTGCCTTGCAGTACATAATATCTTCAACTTTAATTAATTCAATCTTATCGGAAGACGAAATAGCAATAAAACCATTGTCGCTTGTTTCACTCCCATAACTTTTAATTTGGCTTACCTTTTGATTTTGGAAACTCAATTCCATTTCAATTAGCTTAATTACTTTATAAATACAAACAATAAGATCATTGAAATCGAGTGGTTTTAATTGAAAATCCGCAGCACTATATCGAAAAGCATCATAGGCTTTAGTAATATCATTTGAAATAAAAATAAATTTAGGAATATTGAAATCTAATTGTTTTATCAAATGAAATTCAGATAAATTAATAGGTGTTGCATCTAAAAAAATTAACTCGGGTTTATGTGCTTTAATCAAAGGCATAGCTTCAGACAAGCTATCCGAAAAAGCACAAATTTCAATAATTACTGAATTTTCTTCAGCAAATTTTGAAAGTTGGGCTACAACATCGGAGTTACTATCTATAACGATGGTTTTTAATAATCGCATTTAATGAATTTAGATTTTTAAACTTTATAAAGATAAATTATTTTATTAGAAAAAACTATTATTCTTTAGGAATTGCCACAGTAAATTTTGTTCCTTTTCCTAAAACCGATTTTACAGTGATTGTACCACCAAGCTTTTGAATTATTTTTTTCACAGATGCTAATCCAAGACCACTTCCGGCATATTCTGATTTTGTGTGCAACCTTTTGAAAGGTTTAAAAATAGATTCGTAATATTCTGCTGCAATTCCAATACCATTATCCTCCACTTCAAAATAATGATTAAACAAATCAGAATCATATCCTATTTTTAATTCCAAATCTTTTTCTTGGCTTCTATATTTTAATGAATTATCTATCAAATTATAAAAAATCATGTGCAACGCTAATTTTGAAAAACTCAAAGTAGGCATTTCTTTAATTTTTAAACTTGAATTTGACAAATGATGATGTTCTACTAAATTGTGAAAAATTTGAGTAATAAACTCGTTCAAATCTATACTCTCCTTTTCATCAATTTTGCTATCCGATTTTGCATAATCTAATAAATCAACTATTAATTGATTCATTGTATCAATATTAGTATAAATAAAATCGAAGTATTTTTTTTCTTTTTCATCTACTTGACCTTCGCGCTTCATTTCTATAAGTTGCAGAAAAGATTTTACAGCACGCAAAGGAGCTCGTAAATCGTGAGCCGCTGTATGAGCAAACTCCTCCATTTGTTTTGAATAGTATTCAACTTCTTCTTGGTATCGTTTTAACTCAAAATTTTGCCTTCTAAGCTCTAACAAATAAACTACTTGTTTAGCAAGTCGTTTCAAAATTTGCTTTTTTTCTTCTGAAATTGTCTTTGGCTCTTCTTGGCTAATAACACACAAAGTTCCGAAAGCAATTCCTGCCGAATTTTGCAACGGAACACCAAAATAGGAAACTAAATTTGGATTATTTTCTACTAAAGGATTATTTTGAAATCTATCATCTTTTCTTAAATCTGGCACTTCAAATAGTTCTTCATTTGAAAGTAAAGCGTGAAAACAAACAGAATGTTCTATTGGAGTTCCTTGTAAATCAATACCTACTTTAGATTTGAAAAACTGACGTTTATCATCAATTAAACTCAATAATACAATAGGCATATCACAAATACATGAAGCCAACAGAGTAATATCATCATACATTTCTTCGGGCAAAGTATCTAGAATTTTATAACTTTCTAGAGTCTTTACACGCAAATAATCTTGATGATTTAAAAACTTTTCTTCCATTGTTCTAAAATACAAAAAAAATTAATACCCCGTTACAATAAATTCGCTTCTTCTGTTCATTTGATGTTCCTCTTCTGAACATTTAACACCATCAATACAATGATTAATAGGTTCTTTTTCGCCTAAACCTTTACTTATAATTCTGTTTATATTAATTCCTTTAGCCACCAACCAATTACGTGTAGCCAAAGCTCTCTTATTAGACAATTCCAAATTATAATCAGCCGAAGCTCTACTATCGGTATGTGATTTAATTTCTAATTTTAATTCTGGATTTTGTTGTAAAACATGTAAAAGTATGGCAATTTGCTTTTCGGCTTTAGGATTAATTTCCGAATCATCTAAATCAAAATAAATGTTTTGTATGGAGAAAAACTTTGCCAAATCAACACCGTGTTTTAGTTGAATTTCTTTAGGCAACAAAACAATAGAAGTGTTTTTATTTGAAATTAATTGCGATTTTATATACTCTTCTTTTGTTTCGTAAGCTGAATGCTCAAACTTAAGATACCAACCCGATGCTTTATAATTATTATTCAAAATAAATTCTCCATTAGCATTTGTAGTGGTTTTATCTAACATTTTTTTAGAATCATCAAACAATGAAACAATAGCATTAGCTATAGGAGTACCAAAAAGAGCATCTTCTAATTTGCCCGTAAAAAATTGCTCTTCTTTAGAATAAATAGTTGCATTTTCGATAAATTTATAAATATCGTCACTCCCTTTTCCCTCTGGTCGATTAGAAGAAAAGTAACCCACTTGTGTTTCTAAATTTACAACATAAGCAAAATCATCATAAGCCGTATTAATAGGGCTTCCAAGATTTATAGGTTTTGAAAAACTATTGTCTTTATTCATTTTGGAAACAAAAACATCCAATCCACCCAAACCTAAATGACCATCAGAAGCAAAAAACAATTCATCATCAGAAGACAAAAAAGGAAATGTTTCACGTCCTTCGGTATTGATGGTGATACCTAAATTTTCTGGAGCACCAAATTTTCCGTCTGCTAAAACTGCCACACGATACAAATCAGATTGTCCTAATGTTCCTGGCATATTAGAAGAAAAGTAAAGCGTCTTCTCATCGGCACTTAAAGCAGGATGCGCACAATTATAATTATCGCTATTAAATGGAAGCTCAACAACATTTGTCCATTGCCCGTTTTTGAAGTTAGCGCTGTAAATTTTAAGCGACACCTCATCTTTTGCGTTTTTCTTTTGCTTGTTTTTTTTAAAATTATTTCGAGTAAAATAAAGCGTTAAACCATCTTTTGTTAAAATAGCAGTTGATTCATTACTATTAAAAATTGTATTTTTAAGAAAGGGTTTTGAACTTTCAAACAGTTTTGATTTATTTATTTTACTACTATACAAACCTGAAAAAGGTTGCTTCGTCCAATTATCAAGTTTAGAATCCTTAGTTTCTCGTGTACTAGTAAAAATAATGCTGTCTTTTGATTGAAAAACACCATAATCGCTAAACGTAGAATTAATTGCTAAATTTGAAATTGTGTAACGTTCGTTATTGGTTTTAATTTGCTCTAAATAATTCGAATTTTCTTCAAATTGTTGCGCTCTAGAATCTGCTTTTTTAAGTTTTGAAAATAGCGCATAATAGTAATTTGATTTTTCAATATCTGGAATTGTTTTTAGCGTTTGAGAATAACGATAATAATATTCGAAATCAATTATTTCTGAAGACTTTATTAATTTTTCATACCATTTATTTGCTTCAGCATAATTAGCATTGAAGTAATAAGAATCCCCTATTTTTTTATAAATATCGGGCGAACCATAACCATTTTTATCTACTTCAATGTAAATAGAAATAGCATTCATGTAACCTAATTTTTCATAGGCTGCATTTGCCTCTTTTATTTTCTTTTCTTGTGAAAATCCAATAAAAAAAAGCATTAAAACTAAGAAAGTAACGATGCTTTTCATAATATCTTTTTTTTAGAAGAACCTTGGAGAAAACACTTTAGCTTCTGCTTTAAACACTTCAAAGCGTAAGAAGAATTCGTGCGATCCTGAATTGTAATTAGCCAATTTAGAAGCTTCAGCATCATAAGAATATCCTACAAAAATAGCATCCGAAACTTGAAAACCCACTAAAGCACTTACAGCACCATTAATTCGGTAAGCGGCACCAGCTGTTAACTTATCGAAGAATAAAAAGTTAGCTGTTAAATCAACCTGTAAAGGAGCGCCAGAAACAAATTTTGATAGGAAAGCTGGCTTAAATTTTACTGTATCACTAAAATCAAAAACATAGCCTCCCATAAAATAGTAGTGCATACTTTCTTTAGCACTAGAAGATCTTGTATTATCATCATAATGCTTCGTTTCAAGAAAATTAGGCACCGACAATCCAAGATAATATTGATCAGAATACCAATAAAATCCGGCTCCAAAATTAGGCGAAAATCGATTATCTACATTATTTTGCAAATCAGGATCTGTTGGATCGTAGATACTCAACTTAGTATAATCTACATTCAACAAATTTGCAGTGGCTTTAAATCCGAAAGATAATCTAGATAAATTTTCGAAAGTAATACGATAAGAAAAATCAGCAGAAATAGTATGTTCAATAGATGGCCCTATTTCATCGTTGATAATAGACAAACCCCAACCTAAATTAGAATTTTTCATTGGAGAATGAATAGAAGCTGCAGCTGTAACTGGAGCTCCATCTAATCCAACCCATTGCGATCGGTAAAGTGCTAGAACACTCAAAGCATCACGAGTTCCTGCATAAGCCGGATTGATGACAGTAGTGTTGTACATGTAATTTGTAAACTGAGGGTCTTGTTGCGAAAAAACAGACTCCGTAGTAAATAGTAACAACATTAGAGTTGCTACTAAAAATTGAATTAACTTTCTCATTTTGTATTTCGGGGGGATTTAATGATGAGAATTTTAGAATATTTGGGTAAAGTTGATACTTACTACCAGAAAGGAGTTATACAAACTCCTTTCAGAGTAATAAGCTTCCCCAAAATATCCATAAAATGAATGCCTAATTGGATGCTATATATAAGTATCCTGTTTTTTGTACGTTTTTTAAATCGTTTATATTGTTAATAATGTAATCATAAGAAATCACATAAAAATAAGTTCCTTGAGGTAATGCTCCATTTGATACGTTAAGTGAACTATCTGAAGCTCCTTTGAAAACATTTGAAACATTATCGTAGCTAGAAGTTTCATAAACTTTAGCACCATAGCGGTTAAAAATTTCTACTTTGTTGTTAGGGTAACATTCAATTCCTTCTAAATAAAGAAAATCGTTTTTACCATCGCCATTTGGAGTTAAAGCGTTGTAAATTTTTACACCACAATTTAACACCACTTCTTGATTCAAATAAGCTACATTTCCGCAAGCATCAATTGCTGTCCATTTTCTAAAAATTTTAGATTGACTTGAACAATCACCTGCTTCTTGAGTTTCTTCGTAAGTGATAGAAACTGTATTTGAATTATCTACAGCAACAACTTCTGGAATACTTGGCACACTTTCACAATCTGAATAAACTAAAGCTTCTAAAGAAGTTGTAAACTCTGGAATTGTTGTATCTTGAATATACACATGCTGAGTTAACTCTGCAACATTTCCACAAGAATCAGTAGCTAACCAATATCTAATAATTTCTGAATTAGAGCTACAAGTTCCTGAAATTACTTCTTCCTCGTAAGTTATTGCAACCACTGAAGTACAATTATCTGTAGCTTGTATTGTATAAGTTGGCAATGAATCTATTGAAGATAAAGTTAAACTACTTGGAACCTGAGTAAGAATTGTTGGGTTCTCATTATCTTGAATAAAGAATGTTTGATTACAAGTAAAACTATTTAATACAGTTTGATTGTTACGATTTTGAGGATCATAAAAAGTAATTGTATACGTTCTTACAACAACACCTCCGCAACCTGTATCTCCAGTATTTGAAGCCGTAATAACAACATTACTACACTCTTCACCAATGATTTCTCCAGGATGAATTCCTAATTGTTCAAACGCTGCTATGGTTAATTGTGTGACAGAAGGAATTTCTGAAGCACAAGAAACAATTTCATCAAGAAAAACAGGACAAACAACATCTACAACACAATTATAACTTAATTGAATTTCAGAAACATTAGACCAATTTCCTTGAAAATCTTGAACTCTGTAAGATTGAATTGAAGGCGTTCCTGTAAAAGTTGTTTCTGGTGTAAAAGAAACTTCTCCATTAACTGTACTTAAATTCCAAATACCTTCTCCTGAAACCTGCATAATGATTGATGCTCCATTAAGATTAACTGTTGTGTTAGGTGTTGTTAGATTTGTAAATTCAATAGTAGTTGGATTTACAGCATCTCCAATTGTATCATTTTGGATTAAATTCATCGTAACTGGCTGGCCTATTACATAATTTGACAAATCAGATTGTGTAACTGGTAACAAATCGAAACTTATTGTAGCTTCATTGCTTATATTTTCATTAAAATCTCTAATAAAATAAGTTACGCTCGTAGGATTTCCAAAAAAAGTAGCTTGAGGAACAAATCGAATCAATCCTGAAACTATATCGATACTCCATCTTCCTTCATTTGGCATATCAAATGCTATCAAATTATTCTCTAAACAATACTCTTTATTTTGAGCATTAGTAGGTTCTAAAAATCGAATTCTTGTTGGGTTAACAGCTGCTCCTACATTATCATTTTGATAAGCGTTAATAGTAATTTGTGAATTAGGAGCATAAACCAAAACATCATCACTAGCTACTGGACAAGTTGGAGCCACAATTTCCACTGCTATTTGTTGTTGATTAGCACATTGCGTAGTTAAATCGGTACAAACAAATTGGTAATTTCCAACGCCTAAATTTTCAATTAAAAATGTTGATGTAGTACCTTGATATTGTGTTCCTGATACAATTTCTTGAATTTTCCATTGACTAGGCAAATTAGACATTAAAACTGAAGCTAATGTTCCATTACAGCCTACACTACTTGCAATTGAAACAGTAGGATTTGGAGCATTGTACACATAAAAAGATTGAGCAAACTCGCGTCCGCAAGCATCCATAGTTTTAGCTAAATAAGTGCTTCCAGCTTGTAAACCACTAAAAACAGAAGAACTTTGATAATTAAAAATTTGTTGGTTACCACTAGCATCATACAAAGCGTAAGTATAAGGAGCTCTTCCTCCTGTTGCCACCATATTTACTGTAGTTTCACAAGCTACTATAGATTCAAAAGTAAAAGTTTGTATTGTTGTATTGAAAGTATACTCGTATAAAAATCCATCTGTTAATCTTGGTAATCCGTTTACACCACCAAATTGAACAGGTTGCACTTTATTATTTAAACCTGTAACTCCTCCAAAACGTATAACGTAAGTTTGATTGATTGGTGCTTGAAAATTAATTGTTCCTCCGCCTACACTTGAAAAAAAGAAAGGAGCACTAGAATTAATATCACCAGAATTAAGAATGGTACCATCCGATTTATAAACAGCTACAAAAGTTCCTTGAATTCCTACTGGAACTTTCATTGACACTAAAACAGTAGATTGAACCTCACCACAATTTCCTAATTCATAGGACATTTCTGTGCTTCGTGTGCAATTAGCTTCAAAATCAAATGTTTTTGTTTTGCCACATGCATCTGTTACAGTAAAGTTATAATTGCCCGGAGGAAAAGATTTAGCTCCACCATTTGCTAATAAACTTGTAGCAAACGGATTATTTAACTGCATTGAAAAAGGATATTGAATTTGATTTGAATTAATTGTAACTCCAGAATCAAACTGTGTATTGTAATTTGATGGTCCTGAATTAACTGTAATTGTTAATGGTCCAGTAGCCATACTTGAAACTGGCATTTCATTAAAATTTAAGAAACAAACATCATCAAAGAAAACAGAACCATCACGTGCAGATGTAGTACAAGAAATTTCTGGTTGAAAAGGAGCAATATCTTGTCTGATTTCTTTTTGAGTAGTAAAACCACATGCATCTGTAAGTGTAATTTTATAACTCACTCCATATCTTAATCCTAAACCAATTGCCATTGAGGCTCCTTGAGACACACTATTGTAATGAGACATATCAAAATGATGACCTACTATTGTGTTTCCAAAAACATTTACAACAGGTTGTCCTGGATTATTTATATCTTCAACCTCAACATAAACAGGATTTACTAAATTGTTTCTAAACATCTTTACATCATAACCTACAGCACATGGATTTGAAGGATCTGGAAAGGTTTGAATTCTTGGAGTATCAAAGAAAAACTCTTGAACAGTTGGCAAACTTAAACTTCCTCCTCTTACAGAACCACAATCATTATAAGCAGTGTAAGTAATGTTAGTATTGTTAAAAAATGAAATTGGCAATTCAAAATCTGTTAGAAAATTTCTAATATTTGAAACTGCTGACTGCGGAATTGTATTCACTACTGAAATACTTTGTCCTAATGTATTTGTAAAATTATAAGTAACACTTCCACTAGTTGTACCAGAAGTAGTTTTTATTCTAAATTTTAAAACATCACCACAAGCCGAAGAATTAACTCCTGTTTTTCTATCTACATGTACAATTGAAGTTGATACAATTGTAGCATTATTTAAACCATTAGGAACAACAATAGTTTTATCAGAACTATTTCCTCCACAAGAATCAATAATATCTACTATATATGTTCCAGCTGCTAAACCTGTAATGGTATAAGTACTTGAATTAAGAGAAACTGGAAAATTTCTTGCTCCTCCAGGACCGCTTAAAATTCGTACTTGATAGGCTTGGTTTGTAAAATCATTTGTACCTTCGGTACTTGAAATATTAGATAGTCTAATTTCGCCATCTGTACCGTTTAAACATCTTGGCGACCATAAAGCATAAGTAAAATTATCCGCAGGTCTTACAGATCCATTAGTGCATTGTGAATAAATTGCAGGTGAAAAAAACATCAAGAAAAAGAAGCCTTTTACAATTTCAAACCATTTTATGTAAAGTTTTGTGTTCATAATTCTTTATTTTAGGGAATAATCATCTTTTGAACTGACACAAATTTGTGGCAATCTTTACTCATACCCTAAGCAGAAGTAATAAGTGTAATACATTTATTAATAAGTGTAATTTTAACAGAACATCTTTAAAAAACCTGTTAAACAATCAGTTACAATCATTAATAACTATAAACAGAATTATGAAAACAGTTTTTTTTTGTAAAACTTTTTTGTAATTTTACAAAACTCAAATCCTACTTCTTAAGACTTACTTAATTCATTTTATTCTACTTCATCCCCTAAATGTTATGTTAGAAAAATATAATTATAGTATAGAAATAATTGACCAAACAGAAATAGTTGCCAAAACTGGAAGTTGGGAATTAGACCTTATTTCAAATGAACTCTTTTGGTCTAATGGTGTTTTTAGAATTTTAGAAATTGAGCCTATTAATACGAAGGTTGATTTTAGTATGGGATTAGGTGTCATTCATCCTGATGACAGAGAAATTGCATTACTTAAAATGACAGAAGCCATTGAAAAAGGCATTGAATATCGCATCAAAAAAAGATTCTTAACTGCTAATAATAAAATCAAACATATTATTTCTTCGGGAAAAGTAATTAAAGATGAAAATAACAATCCTATAAAAATAGTAGGAATCTTTCAAGACATTACCGAGTTTGTTGAAACCAATGAAAAAATGGAACTCTTAAATAAGATTACAAAAGATGTTATTTTTGATTGGGACATACAAAACGATTTTTTTAATTGGGGCGAAAGTTTTACTCGATTATTTGGACATAAACTTGATGGCAATCCATTTCAACTCGAAGATTGGGATAAATTAATGCACCCTATTGATACTGAAAGACACAGAGAAGAGTGGAATGCTTTTTTTAACAACCCAAATGCAAGTCAATGGAGCAAAGAATTTCGCTTTAAAAAAAGTGATAATTCGTATGCCTACGTAGAGGAAAACGCTATTGTAATTAGAGATGGAAATGGGAATCCAATTAAAATGATTGGGTTATTAAGAGATATTACAACAAAAAAAGTAGTCGAAATTCAAAAAAAAATACAAAATCAAATTTCATTAATTTGTAAACAACCTAAGAATACAGATGAAATTTTAGAAGACATTTTAGACTATTTAACAAAATACGATAATTTTCTATCAAGTGAAATTTGGCTTCTAAATTCATGCAAGACAGCTATTCGATTAAAAAAATGGAGTTCAAAAAACAATCAGTTTAAAAAGTTTTATTCTGAAACAAAAGATATTAATAGCTTTGAAAAAGGCAAAGGCCTACCAGGAATTGTATGGGAAACAAAAAAACATCAATTATGGCAAGAAGATGAAATTACCGAAAAATTTCTTAGAGAAGCAAGCATAAAAGAAATAGGAGTTAAATCTATTTTAGCAATTCCTATTTTTAGTAATAATGATTTCATAGGTTCAATATTATTCTACTCTAAAAACGACTTAACACTAAATGAGATTAAAACAGAACCTTATCTTCCTTTAAGCAACTTCTTAGGAGATGAACTAAGAAGAAAAACACAAGAAGATATGCACCAATTAATGTTTGAAAGTGCTCCAGACATTATTGCAACCGTAAACTCTAATGGTTTTTTTACAAATGTAAACCCTGCATTTTGTGAGTTACTAGGATATACAGAAAAAGAACTTACTTCTAATCATTTTACTTTCTTTTTACATCCCGACGATTTAGAGTCAACAAAATTAGAATATGACGAAACAATTTCAGGAAGTAGAAAAGCTAATAATTTTACCAATAGGTACCGAACTAAGAATGGCGATTATAAATGGATTGCATGGAGTTCTTCTGATGTTTTTGGAGAAGAAAACACTTCATTTGCCTACGGAAGAAACATTACTGAAATAACAGAACTACAACATTTATTTCAAGAAACAGCAAAATTAGCCGAAATAGGTAGTTGGGAATACGATAAAAACAAAAAAGCAAAACCTTTCTTTCTTTCTAATGTAGTTAAAGACATTCTTGAAATAAAAACACACAAAAATATTAGTTTTAAATCACTTCTAGCATTAGTATACGAGGAAGATCAAAGTAATACGGGTGACATATTCTTAAATCTTATTGAAAATGGTAAACATTTCGACTCAGAATTTAGAATTAAAACCAACTCAGGCAACTTAAAATGGGTAAGATGCATTGGAAAATCTGAAACAAATACGTTTAATAAAAAAACAAAGGTTTACGGAAGTATTCAAAACATTACCAAGCAAAAAAACAACGAATTAGAATTAGCGAAAAAAAATTTCTATTTGTCATCCATTGCAAATGTAATTTCCGAATTAATGCATTCTGAAGATTGGTTCCAATCGCTACACAAGGTTTTTGAAGTAACTGGAAACACAATTGATGTTGATAGAATTTACTATTTTGAAATAGACGAAACTAGTGAAAACGAACAAAAAACCTGTAGTCAAAAAATTGAATGGACAAAAGATGGTATTACTCCTCAAATAAACAATCCCGACTTACAAAATGTTCCCATTGAAGCATTTACTACTTTTTTTGATCCTTTGTTAAAAGGAAAACATATTTCAGGAATAACATCTAAGTTTCCAGAAGGAAATTTAAAGGAAAATCTTGAAAGTCAATCGATAAAATCTTTTCTAGTTCTTCCTTTATTCATAAACAATATTTTTTACGGATTTGTAGGTTTTGATGATTGTATTAATGAAAGAAGATGGTCGAATAGCGAAATAACTTTTTTAAACAATATAGTCTACAACCTATCAACTACCATTCAAAGAAAAAAAGCAAATTATGAATTAGAAAAATCTCTTGAAGAAAAAAATAACATTTTAGAAAGTATCGATGATGCCTTTATTTCTTTAGATCAAAATTGGATTGTAAAATATTGGAATAAAAAATCGGAGAGCATTGTAAATTTGAGTCGAGACCAAATTATTGGGAAAAATTTCTGGGATGTTTTTCCACAACTTCTAGGCACAATCTATGAAAAAAACTATAAAGAATCTTTTGAACTTCAAAAATCTATCAACTTTCAAGACTATTTTGAAGAATTACAAATTTGGTTAGATGTTTCAGCATATCCATCAAAAAATGGATTATCAATTTACTATAAAGACATAACAAACACAAAAAAAAACGAAGACGCATTAAAAGCTTCAAACGATCGTTTTGAAAAATCTACAGCAGCTACAAATGATGCTATTTGGGATTGGGACATTGAAAAAAACACCATGTACAGAGGAGAAGGTTTTTACAAATCATTTGGTTACAAAGTTCCAAGTTTTATTTATGACACAAACATTCTAAACCTAATTAAATCTAGAGTTAGACCAGACCAAGCGGATGATGTAATAAATTCATTAATTGAAGCAATTAATAATCCCGAAAAACAAAATTGGCACCAGGAATATTGGTATAAAAAAGCAAATGACGAATATGCCTTTATCATAAACAACGGAGTTATTATTAGAAATGAAGAAGGAAAAGCAATACGAATTGTAGGAGCGCTACAAGATATTACACATTTAAAAGAACAAGAAGATTCGTTACGAATTTTAAATAAAAAACTAGAAAAACAAACAAAAGCACTACTAAATTCAAATCAAGAACTAGAACAATTTGCTTATGTAGCTTCTCATGATTTACAAGAACCTTTAAGAATGGTTACCAGTTTTCTTACACATTTAGAAAAAAAATACGATAATGTTCTTGATGACAAAGGAAAGCAGTATATTTACTTTGCCGTTGATGGAGCTAATAGAATGAGAAATATTATTCTAGACATCCTAGAATACTCAAGAGTAGGAAAATTAAAAGAAGAAAGCGACAAAATCGACCTAAATAAACTTATTGATGAAGTTTGCAAAATAAACAATCAAATAATAATTGAAACGCAAGCTAAGATTATTTATGATAAATTACCAACCATTAATTCTTACAAAACGCCTTTAACACAAATATTGCACAACTTAATAGGAAACGCCCTAAAATACCAACATCCTAATAAAAGTGCTATCGTAAAAATTAAAGTAGTAGAAAATGATAAAAATTGGCATTTTAAAATTAAAGACAACGGCATTGGTATAGACAAAGAATTTCATGATAAAATATTTGTAATTTTTCAAAGATTACATACAAAACAAGAATACAGCGGCTCTGGTATGGGATTAGCTATTGTAAAAAAAATTATTGAAAACCTAAATGGAACCATCTGGGTTAAATCTGAAGTTAACAAAGGATCGACGTTTCATTTTACATTACCAAAAAAATGAACCTACTTAAAAAAATAAATAGATGTTTAGATTATTGGCCAAATCAACTGGCCATCATATCTTTTTTCATATTACTCATTATTAGTATATTCTTAACCTACAGAATTTACAACAATGAATATGGTAATGAGTTAATAAAAGTAAAAGAAGAATCATTTAAAATAAAAAACCAGCTTGAAAGCACAATTAACTACAGTTCTAACGTAGTTAAAGTAATTAGTTTTATTGCCGAAAAAAATTTAGAAGAACAAGAATTTGAACCCGTAGCAAAAAGTTTAGTAGAAAAAAACAAATATGTTGATGGAATTCAATTGGTAAAAGGATTTGAAATTATAAAAACATATCCTTTAATTGGCAATGAAAAAACTATTGGCTATCATCTTACTGCCGATAGCCTTCACAAAAAAGCTGCAAAAGATGCTATTAAAAAAAATAAAATCTTTTTTGAAGGACCTTTCCAACTAGTTCAAGGAGGAATGGGTATTGTAGGTAGAGAACCTATTTATAAAAATGGAAAATTTTGGGGGTTTTCTGCAGTTATTATTAAAACAGAAACTTTTTTAAAATCAATTCACCTAGACGACTTTGGAAGCACTTCAAACTTTGAATATCAAATTGTACAAAAAGAAGGTGATTTAAGTGGTCCTAAGTTTTTTAAAAACAATGCCGATTTTAGCCAAGGAATTATACATAAATCTTTCTTACCCGCAGGAGATTGGTATTTGTATGTAAAATTAAAAGAACCTAAATATTTAAACAGATCCATTGAGTTTCTAATTTATGGAATTGTTTTAAGTATAACAATTGCTCTGTATCTTAGAAAACTAGCAGAAGAACCTCTAAAACTTGAAACCTTAGTTATTAAAAAAACCGCTGATCTAGAAAAATTAAATTTAGAATTAGAAAACAGAGCAAAAGAACTTACTAAAGTTAACAAAGAGTTAGAATATTTTGCTTACATCATTTCTCATGATTTACAAGAACCGCTGAGAATGATTACTAGTTTTTTAACCCAACTAGAGAAGAAATACAATGATGTAATTGACGACAAAGGAAAAAGATACATTTTCTTTGCTGTTGATGGTGCTAAAAGAATGAAGAATATTATTCTAGATATTTTAGAGTTCTCTAGAGTTGGAAAATACAATGATAAAAAAGAATTCATCAACTTAAATGATATTATTCATGAAATTGAATCTTTCTATAAATTAGAATTCCCACATGGCAAATTAATTTATGAAAACCTTCCCGTTTTAAACTCATATAAATCTCCTTTAATTCAAATATTTCAAAACTTAATTGGTAATGCCTTTAAATATTCTAAAGAAAATGTAACACCAATAGTATCTGTTAAAGTAATTGAAGAAGATGACAAACAAATAACCTTTGCTGTTGAAGACAACGGAATTGGAATTGAAAATGAATATCTTGAAAAAATATTTGTTCTTTTTCAAAGATTACACACAAGAGAAGGCGACAAAGGAAGCGGAATGGGATTAGCAATTGTAAAGAAAATTGTAGAAAATCTTAACGGAACCATTTGGGTAGAATCTGAAGTAAATGTAGGCAGTACTTTTTATTTTACTTTACCTAAAGAAAAAGAATAAATATGAAGTCTGAGCTTAAGATAACACTATTATACATTACAATTGGAATATTGTGGATATTCTTGAGCGACCATTTTGTGCTTTTATTTATTACTAAAAACACCCAAGAACAAATAACTAATTTTCAAAATATTAAAGGATGCTTTTTTGTTATTTCAACCGGTTTGCTTTTATTCACGTTACTTAAAAGACATAATTCTGCCATTAGACAAAAAATTGAAGAATTAAAAGAAAAATCAACGGAACTAAAAAAAACCAATAACGAATTAGAAAATTACTTTTTCCTAGCTTCTCATGATCTTCAAGAACCTAATAGAACCATAATTAGTTTTTTAACAAATCTTGAAAAAAAATATAAAAACAATTTAGATGAGCAAGGACATAAATACATAAAATACGCTATTGACGGAGCTTACTACATGCGTAAAAGTATTTTAAACTTACAAGAGCACACTAAAATTGGTAAAAACCTAAATTTCAAAAACATAGATTTAAATTTAGTTATTAAAAACATAATAAAAGAATATGAAAATGAGTTAACCTTAGACAACATAACCATTTCTAAGTTACCAATTATTAAGACTGATGGAAATTTAATTTATTTAATATTTAAAAATTTGATTGAAAATGCAATTAAATTTAAAAAGAATAATGAAAATCTACACATAACAATAACGTATAAAGAGCAATCTGATTACTGGGAATTTACTTGTTCAGATAACGGAATTGGAATTGACAAAGAGTATCATGAAAAGATTTTTCAATTATTTCAACGATTAAATTCTAGCTCAGAAAACAAAGGAACTGGCGTAGGTTTATCTATTACTAAAAAAGCAATCGAAATTTTAGGAGGAAAAATTCAAATTGATTCTTCTCCAAATAAAGGGAGTTCATTTTATTTTACTTTACCAAAAAACACAATAAAAAACACTAAATACAAATAATTTAAAATCAACATTTTATAAGAAAAAAGAGATAGAAAGAATCACAATTAACTGTTTTTTTGATTCTTATTTAGATAAATTAAATTATCTTTATAAAAACAAACAACAAAACTACCCCCCTAGTCATGAAAAAAAATCAAATCTTACTTGTAGAAGACAATGAAGGAGATATTGTATTAACTTCGGAAGCCTTTGAAGAGTGTAGCTGTAAAGCAAATATTCAAGTAGCTAGAAATGGAAAAGAAGCTATCAATATTTTATTTGATCAAAACGAAGATGCGCAGCTACCTGATTTAATTCTTTTAGATATTAATCTACCTCTATTAAATGGACACGAAGTATTAAAAAAAATAAAGGAGAATGAAAGAACGCGACACATACCAGTTGCAATTTTAACAACATCTTCTGCAATTAGCGATATTAATTTAACCTACGAAAATTATGCTAATTGTTTTATTACAAAACCAGCTGATATTAATGATTTTTTTGAAACTATAAATGCCCTAAGTAATTATTGGTTTAATATTTGCAAACTACCTTCTAAAAAGTAATATGATTGTAGACGAAAAAAAGTATAACATAATAGTCATTGAAGACAATTTAGGCGATTTTTTTCTCTTAGAAGAATATTTAAGTGAAAAAATAAAATTGCCTACAATAAAACATTTCGAAAGATTTAATGATTTTAAAGATTCAAATGAAAGTCTTAGTGATTGTGATATAATTTTTTTAGACCTTTCATTGCCAGATAAAAGTGGAACTGAATTAGTAGAAGACGTTTTAAAAATATCAAACAATATACCCGTTGTGGTATTAACAGGATATTCTGATTTTTCATTTGCTTTAAAAGCAATAGCACTTGGCGCTTCTGATTATCTTTTAAAAGATGAAATTAACAGCGCCATGTTATATAAAAGCTTAGTTTATAACATTGAGCGATTTAAAAACATTATAAAAATAAAAGAATCAGAACAATTATATAACGATTTATTTCAGTTAAGTCCGCAACCTATTTTTGTAATTGATGCCACAACATTACAAATTTTAGATGTAAACCAAGCCTGTGAAAAATTGTACGAATTTAAAAAGGAAGAACTATTAAATCAATCTATTACAACTATTTTTAAAGACGAGGAAACTATTTTTGACAATCACCAAACCATAATTACTCAAACTCATCAAAAAAAAAATAAAGAGAAAATCATCTCAGAAGTAAAATATAATAAAATTATCCATAACGATAAAGAAGCCATAATTATAGTAAGTAACGACATCACAAAAAGCATAGAACATCTTAATGAAATTGAAAGTCAAAACACTAAATTAAAAGATATCGCTTGGATACAATCGCATATAGTTAGAGCACCACTTACAAATATTTTAGGGCTCATTAAATTAATAAACGAAACCGATTCGGTAAATGATGAAGAATTACTTAATCATCTTAACCAATCTGTAAAAGAATTAGAAAACAGTATCAATGAAATAGTAAATAAAACGCATACCATGTAACAAAAAAATCTTTGCCTATGAAAAAACACATTTTCATAATAGATGACGATCCAATTTCGATAATAATTCTTAAAAAGAATCTAGAACTTATTGCTATTTCAGAAGAAATTGTAACATTTAGCAATGGTAAAGATGCTTTTAATCATTTAGAAAAAGAATATCTAAAAAATGAACAATATGTTATATTTCTAGACATCAATATGCCCGAAATGAATGGCTGGGAATTTCTAAACAAAGTGGAACATTTGATTACATCGCAAAATACATCTATTTATTTACTTACTTCATCAATAAACAAAGCAGATATGGAAAAAGCTAAGCAGTTTTTATTAATAGAAAAATACCTATCTAAACCCATTTGCAAAGAAGTTTTAATAGAAATTAAAGAGAAAAACAAACTATAAATACAAAGAGAAATACCCCTAAATCTCACCAAAACTCACCTACAATTCTTTCTGGACAATATTAAATAAAATTCAAAACTAACAATTGATAATCAGTATATTATTTGTTAATTTAAGAATTCAAAATTTACAGTTCAATATAAAAGCAATTAAATGATGAGTAAGGACCATTTAAATTCTAATCTTTTTAATCTAAATCCACTACCCTCGTGGATATACAACTATCAAACGTTTCAAGTTCTAGATGTAAATATTGCTGCTATTGAACACTATGGCTATTCAAAAGAAGAATTTCTGAAGCTAACCATAAAGGATATTAGACCTCCGCATGAAATAGAAAAACTTATTAAAGCTCATGCAACTATAAAAGACCAAAATGGAAATATCTACTTTGGCGTTTTTACCCATTTAAAAAAAGATGGAACACCTATTCAAGTAGAAATCAATGGTCATAAAATAGATTTCAACAACCAAAAATGCATACTAGTTGTTTGCCAAGACATTTCAAAAAGAATTGAACAGGAAGAAATAATTCTTCAAAGTGAGCAACGTTTTAAAGCACTTGTTCAAGAAGGAGGCGACATGATAAGCATAATTGATACTGATGGAAAATACAGATATACTAGCCCAACAACAACCTCTATTTTAGGAATAACTCCCGAAGAGTTTCAAGGAAATACAATTTTTGATTTCATTCACCCAGAAGATATCGAAAAAGCTTCAAACTACATGCAGAGAATCGCTAAGGAAAAAAAAGTAATTGTAGAACCTTTCAGACTTAAAGACGGCAATAAAGAATGGAGATGGATTGAAACTGTATTAACAAATATGACAGACAATCCAATTATAAAAGGAATTGTAGCAAACTCTAGAGATATAACAAAACAAAAGGAAGAAGAACAACAATTAAGACTACTAAGTAGCGTAGTAACCAATACTAAAGATTCGGTTGTAATTACTGAAGTAAAACCCATCGACTATTCAGGACCCAAAATCATATACGTTAACGAAGCTTTTACTAAAATGACAGGTTATAAAGCTTCCGAAATAATTGGTAAAACAACTAAAATCCTTCACGGACCTAATACAGATCAGGACGAACTTAAAAAACTAAGTAAAGCAATCGAAAAACGGGAATCATGCGAAATCACAATAGTAAACTACAAAAAAAATGGTGAGGAATTTTGGAATAATTTTAAAGTATCTCCTGTAGCAGATGAAAAAGGAACTTATACCCATTGGATTGCGGTTCAAAGAGATGTTACAGACCAAAAACAAAAAGAACTAGAAAAAGAACTGTTTGGAAAAATAAGTTTAAATTTTTCTTCTGAAAAAGACCTTTCGTCATCTTCCAAATTACTGTGTCAAACTATTTCTGATTATGGCCGATTTGACCTTGTTGAGTTGTGGATGCCAAATATTGAAAATACATCACTACAATTAATCACAAATAATGCAGCTTCTAAAGATGCATCTACTTTTTCAGAATTAACAAAAGAGGTGCGAAATTTTAAACCAAATGAAGGGCTTCCTGGAACTGTTTGGAGTAAAAAAAAGACCACTCTCTGGGAAGACATCAACAAGAATAATGATTTTGTTCGCAAAGTAGCCGCTGAAAAAACAGCTATTAAAAACGCTGCAGCTTTCCCTCTCATTTACAACGATCATATTGTAGGAGTACTGCTAATTGCAACACAAAAAGAAATAAATCACCTTAAAAAACACATCAAACTATTTGAAAAATTAAAGGAATTCATAGGATCTGAAATCAATCGAAAAAAACTAGAAAACGATTTAGGTTACCTATACAATACCATTCCAGATATTGTATGCCTTACCGATTTTCAAGGTAGGTTTTTGAAAATAAATAAAGCGGGTTGCGATTTATTAGGTTATACAGAAGATGAACTATTGTATCAACCTTTTAACAATTTTGTACACCCAGAGGATAAAGTCATCTCAAAAAATGAATTAGTAGGCATTACAAAAGGGCAAATTACTTCAAGTTTCGAAAATAGATACCGAACCAAAAGCGGAAAAACAATATGGTTGAGCTGGACATCTAATGCCTCTTCTGAAGAAGGATTAATTTATGCCATAGCAAAAAATATAACCGAAGAAAAGAAAATAAAAGAGCTTAACAGACAAACACGAGAACTTGCTAAAGTAGGAGGCTGGGAATATGATTTAATAGAAGATAACCTATTCTGGTCAAGCGAAGTACATCGTTTACACGAAACAGACCCAAACACTTTTAAACCTAGTGTAGAAAAAGCCATTGAATTTTATAAAGAAGAATACAAACCTTTTGTTACAGATTGTATAACAAAAAGCATTACAGAAGGTGTTTCTTTAGATTATGAGGCAATTATTATTACCAAAAGTAACAAAGAACGATGGATAAGAGTAATAGGAAACCCCGAATATATAGAAGACAAATGTGTAAAATTTTTTGGAAGCTTTCAAGACATAACAGACCGTAAAGAAACCGAAGATCGATTAGAAAACATATCCGACAACATTCCTGGAGTAGTTTATCAATACATACTTCATCCAAATGGTAGCGAAGAAATAAGAAATGTAAGCAAAGGAGCTGAAAAAATTTGGGGATATTCAGCAGATGAAATCACTAATAACATTAACTTAGCTTGGAATCAAATTAAAGCAGGAGGCGATTTCGAAGCTGTAAAACAAAGTATTGTTGATTCAATTACGAATAAAACAAATTGGTCTATTAGATTCCGTTCTGTTACTGCAAATGGAGAAAAGCGTATGCTTCAAGGTGTTGGAAAGCCTGAATTTGCCACAAACGGCACCATTCTTTTTAACTCTATTTTATTAGATGTTACACAAGAAAGTAAAAATGAAGAACTATTAGCACAAGTTACCAAATTAGCCAAAATAGGAAGTTGGGAATTTGATAGAATAGAAAATAGAATGTATTGGTCAGATACACTGTATGAAATACATGAAGCAGACCCAATTTCATTTAAACCTGATTTAGATAGCGGGATAAACTTTTATAGAGAAGATTTCAAAGAAATGGTTATAGAAAATGTAACCAAAAGTATTGAAACAGGAATCCCTTTTGAATTTGAAGCAGTAATTGTAACCGCTAAAAACAACGAACGATGGATTCGAAGTCTTGGAAATGCTGAAATGGTAAATGGAGTATGCACTCGTCTTTATGGAAGTTTCCAAGATATTAATGAACAAAAAATTGTAGAACTACAAAAAAATAGCCTTCAAAACACATTAGAAAACAGTTTAAATGAAATTTATGTATTCGATACGAATACCTTCAAATTTATTTATGTTAACAAAGGTGCATTAATTAACATTGGTTATTCAGCAGAAGAAATAAAAAAACTAACACCATTAGACATTAAGCCCGACTATACATTAGCTTCTTTTAAAGAACTAACCAAGCCTTTAATGAATAATGAAAAAGAAAAACTCATCTTTTTTACAAACCATCAAAGAAAAGACGGTAGTCTTTATCCTGTAGAAGTTCATTTACAATTGGTTTCAGAAAATAACCAAAGAAGATTTCTAGCCGTAATTCTAGATATAACAGAACGCAAAAAAACAGAAAAAGAAATTAGTGATAGCGAAGAAAAAAGAAGATTAATCATGAGTGGCGCATTAGATGCCATCATTTGTATCGACACTAAAGAAGCTATCACTTTTTGGAACAAGCAGGCCGAAGAAATTTTTGGATGGAAGGAAAAAGAAGCATTAGGACAACAACTATCAGAACTAATTGTACCTGAACCTTATAGAAAATACCATAGAGAAGGTATGAAACACTATCTCAAAACGGGAGAAGGAAAAGCCCTTAACGTACTGTTAGAATTAAGTGCCATCAAACGAAACGGAGATGAATTTCCAATTGAACTAACAGTAATACCTATTAATCAGGGAGAAGATTTATTTTTCTGTGCCTTCATTAGAGATATTACAGAACGTAAAAAATCAGAAACAAAGATTCTTCAAGCTAATGAACGTTTTGAAATAGTAACACAAGCAACTAACGATGCCATTTGGGATTGGAATATTAAAGAAAAAACGTTTTTTAGATCTCAAAATATCCAAAAATTTTTTGGAGAAGGCACTCCTTCAAATTTAAAAGAAAGTCAATTCTGGGATGATAAATTTCATCCTGAAGATATTCTGAAAACGAAAAAAAGTTTATCCGATGCTCTAGAAAACCCTTCAATAAGCAGATGGGAAGCAGAATATAGAGTTTTTAACGAATCTGGTAAAATTGTTTATGTGGTTGATAGAGGCATTATTTTACGAGATAATAAAGGAAAAGCTACCAGAATGATTGGAGCGATGACAAATATTACTGAACAAAAAA
This sequence comes from Flavobacterium sp., assembly GCF_023151265.1. GTDB lineage: Bacteria > Bacteroidota > Bacteroidia > Flavobacteriales > Flavobacteriaceae > Flavobacterium. The sequence goes on along the minus strand of NZ_JAKLJH010000015.1, from coordinate 596 downwards.
ATCATGAAGCCCAACTTGTAGCATTAAACGAATCGTTACAGTTACATGCAAAAGAGTTAGAACGTTCTAATGAAGAATTAGAACAATTTGCATTTATAACCTCTCACGATTTACAAGAGCCGTTACGAATGATTTCTAGCTTTATGGATCAGCTAAAACGTAAATATGAAGATAAATTAGATGATAAAGCTTTAAAATATATCGAATTTGCTACAAATGGTTCTAAACGAATGAAGCAAATTATCTTAGATCTTTTAGAATATTCTAGAGCTGGAAGACCAACAGATTTAATTGAAACTGTTGATGTAAATGAAATAATTTCTGACTTTAAACTATTAAGAGGAAAAATAATTTCTGAAACATCAGCAACCATTTCTAACGAAGAAATACCAAACATTCAAACTTATAAAACAGGTTTAACACAAGTGTTTCACTCTCTTTTAGACAATGCCATTAAATATTCGAAAAAAGATGAAGCGCCTAACATCATTATTAATTATAAAGAAGAAGAAAACAAATGGGTATTCTCTGTAAAAGATAATGGAATAGGAATTGATGCTAAATTCTACAATAAAATTTTCATTATTTTTCAACGT
>NZ_JAKLJH010000211.1 GCF_023151265.1 Flavobacterium sp. | reverse complement strand
ACAATCGGCTATTGCCCAAATTGAAAATCAAAATAAATTACATGAACAACGTTTGGCGATTTCAAGAGATTTGCATGATAACATTGGAGCGCAATTGACATTTATTATTTCTTCGGTTGAGAATTTAAAATTCGGATTTCCAACGATGGAAACGTCTATTAAAAATCATTTGACCAAGATTAGCGATTTTACAAAAACTACAATTGTAGAACTTCGCGACACCATTTGGGCCATGAATGCTAACGAATTTACGTTTGATGATTTAAGTTCTAGAATTTATAATTTCATCGAAAAAGCGCAATCGGTAAAAGAAAATACAGCGTTTAAATTTTCGATTGATGAAAGTTTGAAAAACAGCAAATTTTCTTCTTTAGAAGGTGTTAACTTGTATAGAACGATTCAAGAAGCAGTAAATAATGCTATTAAATATGCTGATGCAAACGAAGTTTCAGTTCAAGTGAAACCAAATGTAAACGGAATTACAATTGAAATTTCAGACAACGGAAAAGGCTTTGACTTGGATACAATCGATTTAGGAAACGGAATTGTAAACATGCAAAAACGTATCGAAGAAATTGGTGGTGTTTTCAAAATTCAATCCGAACTTAACAAAGGAACTCAAATTACAATTTCACTAAACAAATAATCCATGATTCGAATTGCTATAGTTGACGATAATACTTTCCTACAAAAAACCATTCAAGATAAATTGAGTTTCTTTGCTGATGTTGAGGTGCGAATGAAAGCCATTCACGGTCAAGATATCATCGAAAAATTAGAAAAAAATCACAACCTCGATTTAATCCTAATGGATATCGAAATGCCAAAAATGAATGGAATAGAAGCAACGGCAATCATCAAATCAAAGTTTCCGCAAATCAAAATCATTATGCTAACGGTTTTTGATAATGATGAAAATATTTTCAAAGCCATAAAAGCAGGAGCCGATGGTTATTTTTTAAAAGAAGTCAATCCACAAGAATTGTATAACGGAATTCAAGAAACTTTATCTGGTGGCGCAGGAATGACACCTTCAATTGCGTTAAAAACACTCAAGTTATTACGCGAACCTTTAGTTTTTGATGATTCCATTACCAAAGAAGAAATCAGTTTAACTTCAAGAGAAATAGAAGTTTTGGAGCAATTAAGCAAAGGATTAAAATACAACGCCATTGCCGAAAACTTGTTTCTTTCACCAGGGACGATTCGCAAACACGTGGAGAATATTTACACTAAACTTCAAGTGCATAATAAATTAGAAGCCATTCAAAAAGCAAAAAATAATAAGTTGATCTAATCAATATACGAATTTCTACGTATTTCTTTACGTATTGCTACTGCATAATTTTACTTCATAATTAAGAACAAAAAATGTGTAACTAATTCTGAAGAAATTATGAAAAAACTACCCTTATTTTCAATACTTGTTTTGGCTTTTGCTTTTCAAAATGCAACAGCTCAATTAGACAAATTAGCCGTAAAATTCAATACGGGAATGTCGTTCTCAAAACCTGGAGACGATTTAGGTGAAGTCGCCGACAAAGGAAAAGCAATGCAATTATTTGCCAGTTTAGAAGCTTCGTATCATGTAAATTATACCAAAAACACCAAATTCGGAATTAAAGGAGCGGCTGTTCTTGGTCAAGATTGGGCTAACTTTTTAGCTGCTGACAGAAGTACCGAATTAAAAGTTGGGGTTACAAGTGCCAAGTTAAGAGTTTATCCACTTTCTTATAATGGTCATATCGATGATGGTTTAGAACAATTGCTTCCTGGCGATTTGCCATTGATGGTTCAAATTCCGGTTTATATTGGTATTTACTCGGTTTTTAATAGTTTACACTTTGATTATGGTGTTGGAGCTGGTAAAATTCTAGAAACGGCTTACGTGGATGAAGTTAATTTTCAAGATGAAACGGTAAAACGTACTATGAAATACTTTGGTTGGGGATTTCAGCCACAAATTTTTCAATCCGATTCAGAAAAATGGTCGTGTAATGCAGTTTTCGATTTTGGAAAATATTCTTGGAAAAATGCTAATGGAGGAACTTCTTCATTTAAAAGTAATCATGTAGGTTTTGGTGTTCAATATAACTTCTAAAAGAATATAAAAATGAAAAAATTAATCACAATAGTAGCACTTCTAGTAATCCATTTTACGAATGCGCAAATCGCAAAATATAAAGCTTCAGATTTTAATTTATCTACAGATGTAACTAAATACGAAGAGAAAGAGTTTTATTATGATTTCGAATTAAATAAATATAAGTTATCTAACACAAGAACGATTTATTTAGAAAAAGGTTTGGTAACAAAAATCGAAAATATGTCTAATTATTTCATGTATATGGAAGGAACGAATACGTTTAATTATAAAAACGGATTACTGCAATCGATTCATATTAAAACTCAATTAGGCGAAT
>NZ_JAKLJH010000014.1 GCF_023151265.1 Flavobacterium sp. | reverse complement strand
ATTATGGCTTTAGTGTAAACATTAATATGAATTTACCTCAATATAGTTCTTTACAATTTCCAAGTAATGGCATCTATTTAAATAATGCAGGTGTAGGAATTAGAGGAATTTTTGTTTTTAATACTGGAGCTGGTTATGTTGCTTATGATGCCGCATGTCCAAATCAAGCTTTGAGTTCATGTTCTACTATGACTTTGAGTGGCATTGATGCCATTTGTCCTTGTGATGATGTGCGATACAGTTTATTTTCGGGTCAAGCCCAAGGAATGCAATATCCAATGAAACGTTATCGTGTTGAACAATTAGACGCCGTTTCACTTAGAGTTTACAATTAACAAAAAAGCCCGAAAAGTAAAACTTTCAGGCTTTTTTCAACTTAACTTAATTTAACTAAAATTTTAAATTCATTCCAAGAAGAAAGTTTATTCCCGCTTGAGGGTAAAAACCTGCTCCACCATAAGTAATTGTACTTCCTGAAGAATCGTCATCATACGTATAGAAATAACCATTTGATTCATATTCTACATCAAAAATATTATTCACTAACGCTGAAAAAACTATTGATTTGATTCCTTTATTAATTTGCCAATCGTAAGAAACGTTGAAATCATTGATAAAATAACTGTCTAATTTTGAAACATCTGAATCGATATTCCCCATATATTGTTCTCCTACAAACTTTGATAACAATGATAATTGTAAACCTTTAACAGGTAAATAAGAAAAACGGTTTCCAAAAATAAAATTAGGCGAATATGCGATATTAGTATTTCCTAAATTCTGAACTACTCCATTAATTTCATAATAAAAATCCTCATTCTTATTTTGACTTAATGTGAAATTCGGATTTAAAATTAATTTATTTGTTAAAGCAATTGTTGATTCTACTTCTAAACCTAATCGATAACTTTTTCCACTATTTGTAAAAATTGGAGCACCAACATCATTCAAATCGCCTGTCAAAACTAATTGATCATTATAGCGCATATAAAATGCATTTGCGTATAATTTTACTTTTTTAGTGTTGTATTTCCAACCTAATTCATAATCGAATAAACGTTCTGGTTTTATTGCTCCGCTTTCGTAATCGTCGCGTCTTGGTTCTTTGTTAGCAATTCCGAAATAACCATAAAAAGCATTTTTTTCGTTTAATTGATAATTCAAACCTGCTTTTGGATTAAAAAATCGGAATGTATCGTTTACATCATCGAATTTCACGCTTGTTGCATCATAAAACACCATTCTGTATTGCAAATCAGCAAATAAATTCAACTTGTTTGTAACATTGTATGATGCTTTTGTATAGAAATTTACATCGTCTTTATTTCCATAATTATCATAATAGCGATTTGGATTTGGAATGTAATTTTGTGTCCAAACTACTTCACCATAATGCAATCCTAAATAACGATTAGCAGCACCTCCAAATAATAAATCGACGTTTTCATTTTTATAATTTAAGGAAAAAGTAGCTCCAAAGAAATCATTATCTAACCAACGTTTTCTTACCAAATCAGAAATTGAATTCCCGTTAAACGCTGGCAAATTATAATCGGTTAAATCTTCATCTTCTTTGTATTGCTCAAAATAACCTTTTCCAATGGTGTAATGCAATGCCGCATTTGAAATCCAGTTCTCCGACCATTTTTCTGTCCAATGCAATTGAAAATGATTCTGCCAATAATTATCGGTTTCATTATCATAGAATTGCATATTTCCGAATTCATCGAAATACATTCCTGCAGGATTGAATGTTCGATCGTTTTTTAGTTTTTCAGGATCTTCAATTCCGTACCAAGCTTGATAGGTTTTCTCTTTTCCACCAAAAGCTAACAACTTTACTAAAGTTGACTCTTTAACGTAATTAACATTAAAAAAGTAACCAAACATATTTGATGTGGCTCTATCAATAAATCCATCCGAAGCTATATTAGAAATTCGACCATTCATTTCGAAGTTATTATGCAAACCAGTCCCAAAAGACAAAGTATGCTTTCTTGCATTAAAACTTCCAAAGGAATTTGAAATTTCGGCATACGCTTTTTCTTGATAGGATTTGGTTGCCATGTTTAAACTGGCTCCAAAAGCTCCAGCTCCATTAGTTGAAGTTCCCACTCCACGTTGCAACTGAACACTTTCTAAAGAAGAAGCAAAATCAGGTAAATTCACAAAAAATGTTCCTTGACTTTCACTATCATTAAAAGGAACTCCGTTTAAGGTAACATTAATTCGAGAGCCATCGGAACCACGAACCCTCATGTACGTGTAACCTACTCCATTTCCAGCATCGGTTGTACTAACCACAGAAGGCAAATATTGCAACAAAACCGGTACATCTTGACCTAAATTTCGTGGCGCAATTTCTTCTTTGGATACATTCGTGTACGTAATTGGATTTTTGTCTTTTGCTCTAACAGATGAAACCGTAACTTCTTTAAGTTCGGTAACTTTTGTGGTGTCTTTCTTGGTTTCTTGCGAAAAAGCAGCAAAAGGCAAAAGGTAAAAGGCAAAAGGTAAAAGGCAACTAAAATAGCGACTTTTTGTTTTTGGCATTAAGCCATTTTTTTTGAATAAAGTTTTCATTCGTAAAATAAATACGAATAAAAGGGGTAATTATTCCTTGATTAAAAATTAATTATTGATACTCTTTGACGCTAATAAACGTGCACATTTATTTTTGTCGTTTCCCTAAACAGCATTATCTGTTCTAGGTTCTATGGGTATGATCTCAGCTCGTTATTTAGAGCACCCCTTTGAGACGAGGCAAAGATAGGATTCTTTAGTTTAAAGTTCCAAGTTTAACCTTTAAAACTTTGGTTTTTTCCTATTTTGCTTTAAAACGCTCATTACTTTTTTAGCGTTCAAACGTTTTTCTTTTACCGCTCTTGGAATTTTAGTTTCTTTTCTTTCTTTTGGAACAACCAACGCATTTTCAAGCAACTTAAAACATTTCTTAATAACTTTTTCTTTGTTTTTCAGTTGACTTCTGTCTTCTTCGCTAGTTAAGATTAGGATTCCTTCTTGAGTTAATTTAGTTGCGATTTTAGCTTGCAACAAAATTTTTTCTTCTTCTGTTAATCCTTTTGAATTGACTAAATCGAAAGTCAGCACGACTTTAGAAGACACTTTATTTACATTTTGTCCTCCTGCTCCGCTACTTCTCACCGCTTTAAACGAAAATTCTGATGCAATAATTGATTTATCCATTATCAGGTTGATGTGACGATTTTAATAAATCATTTACAGTTTTAACTGGATTGAAAGTTTCTAACGGAACCTCAACAAAAATAGTGGTCCATTTTGCCATTGCGCCATTCCATAATCCGGGAAGCTCAAAGGCTTTAATTGGTTTTCCGTTTTTTGTTTTTTCGGTAATAAAAGCTGCTTTTGGATCTATGAATTGGTTTAAATCAAACTTTTCGCCTTTGAAATTTTTAACTCCACAAACAATGTCCACAGGATTAAAATGCGTAGCTTCTTTAGCAATATTTTTTTGCGATTTATTATTCAAATCTATTTGAGACGATTCAACAATTTGCAAAGTTTGACGCCCTTTTTCATCTTGTACCCAAAATGGTCCACCGCCTGGTTCCCCTTCATTTTTAACCATTCCACAAACACGAATAGGTCGATTTAAGACTTTAATTAAATACTCAATTTTGTATTCGGTTTGGAAAAAATTGAATTCTTCTGGCAAAGGAAAAGACGTTTTATTCTCTGCAAAATCTTTGATTTCAGTTATTTGAGTTTCGGTAACATTTCCGCTTGAAAGTAATTTTAAATAATTGAAAATTTTGTACTGAACAAAAAATAAAACACCACCTAATAACTTCTTGTTCGTTTCAATTACTTTTCTATGATTTTGAGAAACGTTATCAATATTTTTAATGTAAATTATATCCGATTGTAACGCATTCAAATTATCAATCAAAGCGCCATGTCCTCCGGGTCTAAAGAACAATTTGTTACCTTCAATTCGAAAAGGTGTATTATTTTCATTAACCGCTAAGGTATCAGTGGATTGATTTTGATACGAAAAACTAATTTCACAATCTGAAAATTGATTGGTAATTTTCTCAAAATCAGGTTGAAATTCTTCAGTAATGGTAAAATGAATTTTTGTCTTTTGATTTTCTTTCTTAAAAAAATCGGACTCAAAAATATTTTCTTCAATTGGAGTTATTATTTTCTCATCTCTCACATGAAAAGGCAAAATACCTTTTGGCTTGTTAGCAAAATCTAATCCTTCTTTGCTTAACAATGTTTTTATTAATGCGTGATATTTTTTATCGCTTGATAACGAATAATAATTTGGATACAATTGAATAGTTTTTTCCTTCAATTCTCTATAAAAAGGAAAGTTTTTCAATCCAAAAATAAAAATTGAAATATCTTTAGCATTTCGCTTATTGATGTAACTATTGATAGTGTCATTCTCGGCATCAAACTCATTCAAAAACTCATTCAAAAATTTAAACATACGAGTAGCCGCACCTGAAGCAGGCACAAACTTTTCAATAGAATAATTGGCTTTGTGTTTATCGAAATAGTTTACAAAAACAGTGGTATCCTCTTCTAAAAATTGCCAAATACCATCGCCTACTTTTGCTGAGCGAACTAAGTTAATTTTGGGAATTCCTTGGATAAAAAAATCCAACTGTTGTTGAATTTTCTCTATTGAATTTCCTCTATTTTGTATGTATATTAAATCGTCTTCTGTAAAAATCTTTTCCATTCTTTATAGCCTAAAATAGCAATAATCGTAAATAGTATAAATTGAAAACTCGAAAAGGTCAAACCTTTATAAAAGTATAAAGGAATTGAAATTGCATCGGCAATAATCCATAAAATCCAGTTTTCGATTTTTCTTTTGGCCATGAGCCACATCCCAACAAAAAATAATCCTGTGGTGAGTGCGTCAACATAAGCTGTCCAATGGGTAAATTTATCAAAAAAATGGTAAACTAATGCAACAAACGTTAAGGTAATTATAAAAATTAGCGTTGAAATTAGAAATTCTTTCCGATTTATAGTTGAAATGGGAAATTCTTCTGCTCCGTCTTTTGTTTTAGACCATAAATACCAACCTAAAACACTCATAATCGTATAATAAAAATTGATAATTAAATCGCCATATAATTGAAATTCAAACAAAATATAAACGTAAAGAATCGTACTTACCAAACCCGTTGGGTACACCAAAATATTATTTTTTCGAGCAAATAAAACACTGATAACTCCAAACACAACGGCAATTAATTCTAATGCAATTAAGAAGTTGGAATACTCTTTATATTGGGAAAATAAAAACTCTATCATAGCGAAAAGAAGTTACTATCGTTTTCAAAAGCTGTTCCAATTACCACCAAATCTGCACCGGCTTCATACACTTCTTGAATGGTTTTCATAGAACGAATGCCGCCTCCAACAATCAATGGAATTCTAATATTTTGCGATACAAAACGAATCATTTCTAATGAAACGTGTTGGTTAGCTCCGCTTCCTGCTTCTAAATAAATTAATTTCTTTCCTAAAAATTCGCCTGCTTTTGCGGTTTTGTAAGCTAATTCGATATTATTATTTTCAATCGGTTGGGTTTGACTTACACGTTGCACTGCGGTTTCTTTTCCGCCATCAATAAGTAAATAACCTGTTGGGATAATTTCCAAATTTGATTTTTCTAACGCTTCAACCGAATTAATATGATGTTCAATCAAATATTCCGGATTTCGACCCGAAAGCAAACTTAAAAATAGAATTCCATCAGCTTCATTGGAAATTTGGGATGGATGACCTGGAAAAATTAAAATGGGTAATTGTGTTTCTTTTTTTAATGTCGCTATCAATTCATCCAAATGCGTTCCGCTAAAAGTACTTCCGCCTACAAAAATATGAGTTGCGGGTGAAGTCTTAATTTTATCAGCTAAAACCAAAACTTTTTCTATCGAAACTTTTTCTGGATCGATAAGAATAGCCAATAGTTTTCGATTGTCTTTTTTAGCTTGAAGTATATTTTGGTAGAGATTTTGCATTTTATTTATTTGGAAAGGCACACACAAAGATATAATCTTCTACTTTATAAAAATGAATTTTAAACTTTTCTATTGTGTTATTAAAATGCAATTCAGCAGCACATTTTTCATCAGAAAAACAAAATTCATCTTCAAAAATATGTTCTGGAAAACTGATTCCTTTTTCGTTTTTGATTTTAAAAATCGATTCTTTAATTCCCCAAACCACCGTTGCTTTCTCCATTTGTTCCAATACAGAAAGATTTTCTAAATGCTTTATTTCCATAAATCTCGGAGCAATTCGAAGTGTTTTGTCTTTGAGTTTTTCCAAATCGATTCCCATCAATTCATTACTAATGCAAATACATGAAAATTCGTGCGAATGTGATATAGAAATATGTTTACGATCACTTAGATGTGGCTTACCTGCTTCATCATATGTTAAATCATAATCGGTGTAACCTAAATGTTGTAATAACATTCGAACCGCTAAAAATCCTCTCTGGTGTTCTTCCGATTTCATTCCTTCTAAACGAAAAAGCGAAGTATCTTTTAACGAAACCGCTCTAAATAATGAAGTTACGTCTTCAGTAATATGCCAAAAGTACGCAGTTGTGGTTTCGTTTATATGTATAATTTTATATAGCGGCATTTATATTTTGTTGTTTTTCAAATCATTAGAAAACTAAACAATTCACAAATTAATAGAAATCTTTGAAAAAATAAAAAGTTATTTTGTAATTTTGCGCTCTAATTTTAGAATATACAAATATACATAATAGATGAGTACACAAACATTACCTTATGTAGCTTATAAAGTGAAAGATATTTCGCTTGCAGCTTGGGGAAGAAAAGAAATTGAATTAGCTGAAGCTGAAATGCCAGGTTTAATGGCTTTAAGAGCTGAATACGGAGCATCTCAACCTTTAAAAGGAGCTAGAATTGCGGGATGTCTTCACATGACAATTCAAACTGCTGTTTTAATTGAAACTTTAATTGCTTTAGGTGCAGAAGTTACTTGGTCATCTTGTAACATTTTCTCAACTCAAGATCAAGCTGCTGCTGCTATTGCTGCTGCTGGAATTCAGGTTTATGCTTGGAAAGGTTTAAATGAAGAAGATTTCGATTGGTGTATTGAGCAAACTTTATTCTTTGGTGAAGATAGAAAACCATTGAACATGATTTTAGATGATGGTGGTGATTTAACTAATATGGTTTTTGACCGTTACCCTGAATTAATTCCTGGAATTAAAGGCTTATCAGAAGAAACTACTACTGGAGTTCACCGTTTGTATGAAAGAATGAAAAACGGAACTTTATTCATGCCGGCAATTAACGTAAATGATTCAGTTACAAAATCTAAATTTGATAACAAATACGGATGTAAAGAATCAGCTGTTGATGCTATTCGTCGTGCAACTGATGTTATGTTAGCGGGTAAAAGAGTTGTTGTTTGTGGATACGGTGACGTTGGAAAAGGAACTGCGGCTTCTTTCCGTGGTGCTGGATCTATTGTAACTGTTACTGAAATTGATCCAATTTGTGCTTTACAAGCCGCTATGGACGGTTTTGAAGTGAAAAAATTAGATACTGTTGTTGGTAATGCTGATATCGTAATTACTACAACTGGAAATAAAGATATCGTTATTGGTCGTCACTTTGAAGCTATGAAAGATAAAACTATCGTTTGTAACATTGGACACTTCGATAACGAAATCGATATGGCTTGGTTAAACAAAAACCATGGTGCTTCTAAAATCGAAATCAAACCACAAGTTGACAAATATACAATCAACGGAAACGATATCATCATTTTGGCTGAAGGACGTTTAGTAAACTTAGGTTGTGCTACAGGTCACCCAAGTTTTGTAATGAGTAATTCATTTACTAACCAAACGTTAGCTCAAATTGAATTATGGACAAACAGTGCAGCTTACAAAAACGAAGTGTATATGTTACCTAAACATTTAGATGAAAAAGTGGCAGCGCTTCACTTAGCTAAATTAGGTGTTGAATTAGAAACTTTAAACTCAGAGCAAGCAGCTTACATTGGAGTTGAAGTTCAAGGTCCATTTAAACCTGAATATTACAGATACTAATTGTCATGCTGAACTCGTTTCGGCATCTCAAAATATTTTAAACCCTTGCAGCAATGTGAGGGTTTTTTCATTTACCAACTATTTTTCAACAAATTAGCAACAACTTGAAACATTTGGCGTTAAATTTGTACTAATCATCATCAATCAAAATCAATCATCATGTTAAAACGATTTTTTATGTTATGCTCGGGCGTAGATTCCGACATAATTAACGGCTGTTCTAATGGCGAGCAAAACAAATATGCCGGAATTGGAGCTACCGTTTTCTTCACCGCCGTAATGGCTTTTATTGCGAGTGCTTATGCGCTTTTTACTGTTTTCGACAATGCTTTTATTGCTATAGCTTTCGGACTAGTTTGGGGTTTGCTTATTTTTAATTTAGACCGATTTATTGTTTCAACCATTAAAAAAAGAGACAGCTTTTTAGACGAATTCATTCAAGCTACTCCGCGTATTGCTTTAGCGATTATTATTGCTATCGTAATTTCAAAACCTTTGGAAATTAAAATCTTCGAAAAAGAAATCAATACGGTTTTACTAAAAGAAAAGAACGAAATGATGTTGGCCAACAAAAAACAAGTAGCCAATTATTTTCAATCGGATTTAGATAAAAACAAAACCCAAATTGATAGTTTAAAATCGGATATTCTTAAAAAAGAGAAAGAAGTAAACGATTTATATTCGGTTTACATTACCGAAGCCGAAGGAACTGCCGGAACTAAAAAGTTAGGCAAAGGTCCAGTTTATAAAGAGAAACGTGAGAAACACAATGCTGCTTTGCAAGATTTAGCGACATTAAAAGCTGCAAACCAAGCAAAGATTACTGATTTAGAAGCGAAAGCTAAAACCTTACAAGCCGATTTAGATAAAAAAGTCACCGAAACCCAACCCATTATTGAAGGTTTCGACGGTTTAATGGCTAGAATTAATGCGTTGAATAAATTACCATTCTTGCCTTCGTTTTTTATTATGTTATTGTTTTTAGCGATTGAAACTTCGCCAATTATTGCCAAATTATTATCACCAAAAAGCGAATACGATTTTAAACAAGAAGATAACGAAATGGGCATAAAAAACATGCTAGCTCAAAATCGTTACCAAAGCGAATTACAAAAGAAAACCGATGCAGAAATCTACGATAAAGTCTATGCCGACATCAAAGAAGATAAAGAATTGTATAACTACAAAAAGAAAAGTGCAACGGAATTACTAAAACTTCAAGCCGATGGTTTTGTGGAGAAACAGAAGAAATCGATGTAAAGTTACAACAAAGAAAAACCCAACATTTTGAAGTGTTGGGTTTTAATTTTATATTACAAATATTTTAAAATTTCCGACTTTAATCGGTCGTATTCTCCTTGAAGAATTAAGCCGTTGTCTAATAATTTTTTATAATTCTGAAGTTTGGCAAACAATTCGTCTTGCGTTAAATGCGCCAAGCCTTTTTCTTCTGAAATAGGCGCTTCTACTTCTGTATCACGAATTACATCGTTTGGCGTTGGCATGATTTCAGCATAAAGTGTTACTTCTTCTGTTGGAATTTCCTCAACTTCGGCTTCTTGCACAGGAGTTTCAATTGGAGCTTCTGTTTTAACTTCTTCTACAATTGGAGCGGTTACTTTAGGATTTTTCAACAAATCCAATTGCTCTTTAGCGTAAGTATATAATTTTCGGGCTTGATTCTTTGGTAAATAATCAACCGTATGTGTTAAATCAGAATTGGTTGTAAAGGTAAAATCAGCACCTAAAATTCCTTCTTTTACAAACGAACCTGCGATATCATCCCAATCGTAATCAATGAATTCCATTGATAATCCTAAGTTTTTTGGCTTACATAAAATGATACGTTTGTTCGTTACCACAATGCTATCTGGAAAAATAGTTACCGCTGGTTTTTTCTGAACCGCAATATAGCCTACTTCTTCGTTAGACATTAAAAGATTCTCCAATTTAGCCGTGATTTTCTCAATAGCTTTTGGATCTTGATCTTCGTTTAGTATTTTTTTTAAGTTATCTATCATGATAGTTACTTTAAATTTTCTTTTTTAATAGCACAAAAGTAATGCCTAATTTTCTAATTCTTGGATTTCTTGTTGGACTTTTTTCGTTAAACTTTTGAAAACAAGTTCGTAGGAATGATTAATCAATTCGCTCATCATTTTATCGGAAACATCACCATGAAAACGAACCGTATTCCAATGTACTTTACTCATGTGATAGCCAGGTTCAATGGCTTCATATTCCGCTCGAAGTTCTAAAGCGCGTTCTGGATCACATTTTAAATTTAACGATGGTGTTCCTTTTTCCCATTCGGATAATGAAGTTAGGCAAAACATTTTTCCGCCTACTTTAAACACCAAAGTATCTTCATCAAAAGGAAAATGTTCGGTGACGCCTTTTTTAGACTGGCAGAATTCGTATAGTTGTTGGATATTCATTTTATGTTTTTTTTAAATGAATTGACCAAAAGTTAAAAGTGTTCCATTAGGATCAATAATTGAAAACTCTATTTGATTCCAAGGTTTTTTATCTAATGTTCCATTTGGATGTATAGCAATCCCTTTTTCTATTATCGTATTGTAAAATAATTCTATCTCTGCATTCACTCTCAAATAAATCATAAAATCTGATTTTTTAGGTTCCAAATCCTCATATGAAAAAAAATGAAGTTCAGTTTGCTCAAAATTTAAAATAAGATACTCGCCATAATCAGCATCTAAGTGAAATCCTATTTTTTGATAAAAATCTATTGTTTGTTGTTTATCAATGAAAGGCAATTTAGGAATAATAGCAACTATCATATTTTTAAAACATTTTGTACAGAACTGGTTTACTTGGACTAGCATCATTTTCAAACGAAGCGAATTGTAAATTCAATAGATAACTTCCGTCTTTTACATCTTCATTAACGTAAATCATTTCGGTAATTGTACAATTAAAACGAGCATCTTTATTGACTTGGTTTACGTCTTTTACATTCCAAAATGCTTTATGAGCTAATAATTTTCCTTCGTCGTGTTCTTTATCAACACTTGGTAAATCGATTAACAAATGCTGAATCCCTTTTTCTCTAATGAAAATTGCCGCAGCTTCTTCCAAATAAGGCGGATTTGTATTGGAATAATTCAAATGCTTTTTGCTTTCTGAATTTGGCAATGTTCTAATGATGATAGCTTCTGGTGAATTTTCTCCCAAAGCAAGTTCAATTTGTTCTTTCGTAATAATTAAATCTTCTCCAACCCTTTTTGATTCGACCGAAATCAATTCCGCAGTAAAGAAAAACTGCTTTAAACATTGATTTATTGAATAAAAATCGCGTGTAATATGTCCTAAACACTCGGTATGCGTGCCATGTGCGTGCGGATTGAAGAAGATATTATTGAAATTCGTAGATGATTTTCCTTCCGAAACTTTCCCAATCCAATCGCCCATTGTTACAGGTTCAATTTCGGGTAAATTTTGATACCAAGCAATTGGATTTTGTTCGTCGTTGGTCAATGGAATAGAAATATCAAGAGGTTTTGATAAGTCGATTTGTAGTGTTAAATTATTCTTAGTGATTGTTGTTTTCAAAGCAACTATTGATTAAATTTACAATGATATTCAGATTTTAAAGATAATCAAAATGAAGAAATATTTTATCATCTTATTGCTTTTGTCTAATGTTTGTTTATTTGCCCAAATGAAAACAGACACCATTCAACCGATTTTACAACCTATTAAAATCGATATGAATTTGAATACAAACAAACATTTTTTTACGTTTAATCAACTAAACTTCTATACTAAAAACGATTTTTCTATTTTTAATAGAACTACGATGATGAATGATAATTTTTCAGTTTACAAAGGTCATTACGAATTCAAAAATTCTGTTTTTATTCCAGAAAACATGGTGTTTAATTCCAAAATTGACTCGTTCAATCCAAGTGGTACAGATGAATTTGGAAGCGCACTGCTAATGGGTGTTTTGAATTTGGCAGAACAATTATTTCAATCGAAATAGAATTATAAATTCAGCAGAAACAAATCACTTGCAATTCCATCACTCAAAAACTTTCCTTTTTTAGTGGTTCGTAAAATGTTATCATCCACAAACAAAAAATGATCTTCTATAAATTTTGAAGCTTGTTGGTTCAAATAATCCAAATAGGTTTTCCCAAATTCTTGTTCGATTCGCTCTAATGAAACGCCCCAAATCGTTCGTAAACCTGTCATAATATATTCGTTGTAGCGGTCGGTTTTGGTTAACGTTTCAATTTCAATTGGTAGTTTATTTTCTTGAATGGATTTTATATAAAGCGAATTATTTGAAACATTCCAACCTCGATTTTTTCCATCATAACTATGCGCTGAAGGACCAATTCCGATGTATTTTTTACCTAACCAATAACTGGAATTGTTTTTGGAGAAATAGTTCTCTTTTCCAAAATTCGATAACTCGTAGTGAATGAATCCGTTTTCCGAAAGTTTGTCAACCAAAATTTGAAAATGTTCTTGTGCTACTTCATCATCAGGTTGTGGAATAATTCCTTTTTGAATGAACGAATGCAAAGCGGTTTTAGGTTCGACCGTTAAAGCATAACTCGAAATATGCGGCACACCAAAAGACAAAGCCGTTTCGATGTTTTGCAACCATTTTTCATTACTCATGTTTGGAACTCCGTAAATCAAATCGATGGAAATATTATCAAAATATTGTGTTGCCGTTTCCAAACATTTTTTAGCTTCTTCAGCATTGTGAGCACGATTCATCATCTTCAAATCGTCTTCAAAAAAGGATTGAATTCCGATAGATAAACGGTTGACTTTGTTTTTTGAGAGTTCAATTATTCGATTCTCTGTTAAATCATCAGGATTGGCTTCAACTGTAATTTCTGGATTTTCGACTACTTTATAATTTCGATATACTTCATCAATCAAAAATCTTAAATCTTCAATCGATAATATCGAAGGCGTTCCGCCACCAAAATAAATGGTTTCTACAATCTCATCTTGAAACTCGTTTTTACGCAATTGAATTTCTTTAGCCAATGCCAAAACCATCTCATCTTTCTTCTTTAAATTAGTAGAAAAATGAAAATCGCAATAGTGACAAGCTTGCTTGCAAAAAGGGATATGGATGTAGATTCCTGACATTTTATTAGTGTTCAGTCGCAGTCGCAGTTTGCAGTGCTGAGACTGAAAACTGCGACTGAAAACTATTTTTTTACTCTATCTTCATTCTGTTTTACAAAAGCATCCCAACCCGAATAACTTTTCCCAACTTCCACTCTTCCCGAATTGAAAAAATGACAAACCGCTGCTGCCAAACCATCGGTTGAATCGAGGTTTTTTGGTAATTCTTTTAAACCTAATAATTGTTGGAGCATTTTGGCAACTTGCTCTTTGCTGGCATTTCCGTTTCCTGTAATCGCCATTTTAATTTTTTTAGGCTCGTATTCTGTGATAGGAATATCTCTAGAAAGTCCGGCTGCCATGGCAACACCTTGTGCTCTTCCTAATTTCAGCATCGACTGCACGTTTTTTCCAAAGAAAGGGGCTTCGATGGCAATTTCATCTGGATTGTGTGTATCGATTAATTCGATAGTTCGTTCAAAAATGACTTTTAATTTCTGATAATGATTGTCGTATTTGGATAAAATAAGTTCGTTCAACTGCAGAAATTCCATTTTCTTGTTGACTACTTTAATCAATCCAAAACCCATAATCGTCGTTCCTGGGTCAATTCCTAATATGATGCGTTCGTTTGCCAATTATTTTGTTTCAAGTTTCAAGTTTCAAGTTCAAAGTTTTCGTTTCTTTGCAACATGATTTCAATTCCTCACAAAGCTAAGCAATTCCTTGTTTTTACCATCAAACTTTTGATTGTAATTGGTGCGTTTTATTTTATTTACAACCAAATCGCTAGTAATTCAAAGTTAGAGTGGAGTAAATTCCAGACTTTGGTTTTGGAAAAAACTTCAATAGTTACTATCATATTCATTTTATTGTTTAGTGTTGCGAATCGCTATTTCGAAATTTTAAAATGGCAGAATTTAGTTGATTTCATCAAACCTATTTCCGTTGGTGAGGCAAGCAAACAAGTTTTAGGCGCTTTAACTGCTGGGATTTTCACACCAAATGGTTTAGGAGAATATGCCGGAAAAGCCATGTTTTTCAAAAAAGAACAAACTAAAAAAGTGGTATTTTTAAATTTGATTTGCAACGGAATTCAAATGATTTTGACCATTATTTTCGGAACTATTGGATTGATTTTAATTGGGTATTGGAAATGGGCGTTAGCGATAATTGGAATGGCAATCGTGTTATTTTTCGCTTCAATTCTTTCGAAAAATATCACCATAAAAGGGTATTCCATTCAGAAATTGCTTCACAAAATCAACGAAATTCCGAAGAAAATTCACCGTAAGAATATTTTATTGGGAGTTTGTCGTTACTTGGTTTTTTCACATCAATATTATGTGTTGTTTTTGGTTTTCGATGTCGATTTACCTTATCTAACATTGATTAATTCAATTGCTGCGGTTTATTTTTTAGCCTCTTCGTTACCAAGTTTTCAATTTTTAGATTTCGCCGTAAAAGGAAGTGTGGCGATGTTTTTCTTCGGAAAATATGGTGTTAACGAATGGATTGTAATTTTCATTAGTACGTTAATGTGGTTTTTAAACGTAGTTTTACCTGTGGTAATTGGAAGTTATTACGTAATGCGATTTAAGTTGAATGACAAAAAAGCATAATCCATTTTTTTTGTGCAAAAACGAAGTTTTCTTTGTCTTCTCAATATTTTTTTACACTTTTACTATGTTTCTATGTGTTTTAAAATTTAACACATTGATATTCTTTTAATTATGTTAGAACTAATTCTCGGAACTGTTTTTCTCATTTACATCCTATTTATTGGGCAACTGATTTATGGATTTAATCGAATGAAACGCTTTTCGAGAAAGGAATTCACTCCAAAAACCTCCTTTACCATTGTGGTTCCGTTCCGAAATGAAAAAGAAAATCTTCCGAATTTATTGCATTCGATTTCTTTGTTGAATTATCCGAAAGAATTAGTGGAAGTGATTTTAGTGGATGATGACTCTAAAGAAGTGTTCAGTGTTCAGTGTTCAGTGTTCAGTTTGAAAGTAATTAAGAACATTCGTAAATCAAATTCACCCAAGAAAGATGCGATTGAAACCGCGATTCAAGTTGCCAAAAACGATTGGATTATTACTACCGATGCCGATTGTTTGGTTCAGAAAAATTGGTTAATAGCTTTCGATCAATATATTCAGGAAAATGAAGTTGAAATGTTAGCTTCTGGTGTTTGTTATATTCCTAAAAGTGGTTTTTTATCGGCTTTTCAGAATTTAGATTTCTTGAGTTTACAAGGTGCTACTATTGGAAGTTTTGGAATCAATCAACCTTTTATGTGTAATGGTGCAAATTTTGCCTATTCCAAAGCGTTTTTCAAAGAATTAAATGGATTCCAAGGAAATGAAACGATTGCCAGCGGAGACGATGTTTTTCTATTGCAGAAAGCAGTATTATCGGCTCCAATAAAAGTTGGATTTTTGTTGGCTAAAGAAAGTATTGTCGCTACAAAACCTGTAGAGAATTGGACTGAATTATTTCAACAACGGGTTCGCTGGGCTTCGAAAAGTACGGGATATTCTTCTTTTTACGGTAAGTTATTAGCGCTTGTGGTTTTTGGCGGGAATTTGGTTTGGATAGTGAGTTTTTTACTCTGGTTGACAAGTGTATTAGACCAAAATATTTTCATGCTTTTTGTCGCTTTGAAATTCCTAATCGATTTTATATTGATTTACAAAACCGCTAATTTCTTCGAATCGAAATTGCAGTTTGTATTAGCGAGTAGTTTGTTGTATCCTTTTTTTAATGTATCGGTGGCCGTGTATTCGTTATTTGGCAACTATTCTTGGAAAGGGAGAACATTTAGTAAATAAATAGCTCGCAAAGACGATTTATTTGGAACGCGGATGAGACGGATAAAACTGATTTTTACAGATTTTTTTAACCGCAAACTTGTCATGCTGAAAGCATCTCTTTTATGTTAAAAATTAAATTTTTGAGTTTGATTTTTGAACTTGTACTTGAATTTGCTCTTGATTTTGCCCTTGCTTACTTCTCCATTTTTATAATCACTGGAAGCACAAATTGTGTTTTTACCTTTACACCTCTTTTAATTGCGGGTTCTACTTTAGGGAAATCGGATAATCTTGAAGTTAAAATACTATCAATTTTTGTTTTGTCTACTAAAGCTGTGCTGTCATTTGGATATAGGGTTTCAAATTCCAAGCTCGAATCGGGATTTACGGTAATTTTTACGTTTATAGTATCGATTTCTGGATATTCAATACGCAAAGTATCGATACCTATTCGTTGTTGAATGGTTTGTGCTAAATAATCAAAGAAGCATTGTTTTTTAACTTCTGCATCTTTTATCGTATCACATTGCAAAACTGATGGAAATTCATCGACTTCGTCCCAATTGATTTTTTTTAATTCTTGTTCTAGCAATTCTTTCTCATTAGGAACTTCTTTTTCAAAGTACTGACAAGAATGAAATGTCAAAAGCAAAAAAAGCAGCTGAATTATTTTTTTCATATTACTCTTGCATCTGAAAGTTTATAGGTATTGCATACATAATATTTATCGGCTTCCCATCGCAAGTAGCTGGAATAGCTGTTGGTAATGATTTAATAATACGAATAGCTTCTTCTTCCAAAATCAATCCGTTTTTTGGACCATTAGCTTCTTTTATTTGCGGATTCCCTTCTTTATCAATAATAAAATGCACCATAACTCTTCCTTGTAGTTCATGATCCATTGCAAATTCAGGATATCTAAACTTGTTATAGATATGCTTTCTTATATAATCTGTAAAAGTAATTTTTTCTTCAAAACCTGTTGTTGGATTTTTTCTAATGTAATAAGGCGATTCTTGATTACTACAATTTGTAAATCCGTCAACGTCTTTTTTGATATTATCAGCTAGTTTTGACTTCTCAATAGAATCGGCTTGCTTTTTTTTCTGTTTTGCAATTTTACTTTCTTCAACACGAACTAAATAAGCATCCCATTCTTTCTTCCTTTGTTCGTCAATTTCTTTTTTTACTCTTGCCAATTCTTTCAAACGATCTTGAGTTGACATTGTTTTGTCTTGAGCAACAGCAATATTAACCACAAAAAAAGAAATAAAAAGTAAAAAAACAAATCGCATAAAATCAATAAATTATAATTGTATGAAACAAAGTTATAAATTTGTTAGACAATAACTAAAATCTTATGGAATACTTTTTACTGATTCTGGGTTTGCTTTTAATGATAGTTGGAATTATTGGAAGCTTACTTCCTGCTTTACCAGGTCCGCCTATTAGTTGGGTTGGCATTTTGATGCTTTATTTATGTCCAGGAATGGAAACCAATTATTGGTTACTTGGCATTACTTTAGTTATTGCAGTCGTGATTGGGATTTTAGACTATGTAATTCCTGCACAAGGCACAAAATATTTCGGCGGAAGTAAATATGGGATTTGGGGAACGAATATAGGTTTAGTTATTGGTTTGTTCTTTCCTCCTTTCGGATTTTTAATTGGACCTTTCTTAGGTGCGTTAATAGGCGAACTCATTTACAACTCAAACGAAGGAAAGCGGGCTTTTAAAGCAGCCACAGGATCGTTTTTAGGTTTCTTAGCAGGAACGTTTATTAAGTTTTTAGTGAGTTTGCTTTTTTTAGGAGTATTCTTTGTTGTGGTTTGGCAAAATAGAGCAGTTTGGTTTTGATAAAAATCAAAAAAGCTCTGCATAAATGCAAAGCTTTCCATTGGTCTAACTACTAAACCTTTTGGTACTTTCGTACCTAAACAACACAACTATTTTAAATATTTTAAGAGGGCAAAAAAGCCTTTCTTTTACGAAAGGCTTCCTCTTTACTGGCGGTCTGGACGGGACTCGAACCCGCGACCCCATGCGTGACAGGCATGTATTCTAACCAACTGAACTACCAAACCAGTGCTTGATTGCGAGTGCAAATATACTACGCTTTTTCATTCCTGCAAACATTTTTGCAAAAAAAAACAAACTTTTTTCAGTGTTTTCAGTCAAACTTTTGTTTTTCAACCAAATAGGTTAGTAAAATTTTTTCAAAATTTTCACCTACAGAAACGGGTACATAGCGAATTTGATACTGCATACACGTTGCTTCTATCGTTTTGAAATATTCTTGTATCACTTTTTGATACGATTCTTGCGTATTTTCGGCAAATAAATTGATTTCTTCTCCCGATTCTACATCAATAAACTTACGAGGCGTGTTATCAAAACTGAAATTTAACTCGGTTTTTTCATCATATACATGAAAAACTACCACTTTATGTTTATTGTGCTTTAAATGCTGAAGTGCTTTAAATATTTTGTCGTTATCTTCATTTTGGAACATATCAGTAAACAAAATCACCATAGAACGACGATGAATATTTTCAGCTATTTGATGCAAAAAAGTTACGGTATCCGTTTTCCGAGCAGTTTTGTTTTGTGATAAAACTTCTTCTAGCTTATTTAAAATCATGCGATGATGGCGCTCGCTTCCTTTTTCAGGTGAATAATATTCATACGTATCCGAATAAACGCTCAATCCAACCGCATCACGTTGCTTTTTAAGCAAATTCATCAAAACCGCAGAAGCCAATACCGAAAACCCGATTTTACTCTGATAAAACGGCTGATTTTCCTTTAATTTCGGATAATGCATCGAAGAAGAATTATCTAAAATCAAATGGCAACGCAAATTGGTTTCTTCTTCGTAGCGTTTGGTGTATAATCTATCGGTTTTAGCGTATAATTTCCAATCGATATGCTTGGTGCTTTCTCCTGGATTGTAAATTTTATGCTCAGCAAACTCTGCCGAAAATCCATGAAAAGGCGATTTGTGCATACCCGAAATAAAACCTTCGACAATTTGGTTAGCCAAAAGTTCTAAATGCTCAAAACTAGAGATTTTTTCTATTTGCTGTTCTAAATTCATATCGTAAAGATAGAAAAAGATTTTAAATTTTGGAACGCAGATAAAACGGATTCGCTAAAGCGAAACGCAGATAAAACTAATTTTCTTAAGTGAATTCTAAAAAGTGAAATACCTAAACTTTCAAAAAAAATTGTGCTATAAAAACAAAAAAGGCCCAACTTTCGTTGAGCCTTGAATTTCTTTTTCAAATATTATAGTAATGCGTCAATTGCATCTGTATACGTTTTCTTTGGAGCAACACCTACTTGTCTTCCAACCACTTCTCCGTTTTGGAATACTAAAACTGTTGGAATATTTCTTACTCCGTATTTTGCAGCAAATTCTTGATTTGCGTCAACATCTACTTTTCCTACTACTGCTTTTCCTTCATACTCAGTAGAAATTTCGTCGATAACTGGACCAACCATTCTACATGGACCACACCAAGCTGCCCAAAAATCTACTACTACTGGTTTGTCTGATTTTAATACCACTTCGTCAAAAGTAGCATCTGTTATTGCTAATGCCATATTATTTCTTTTTAGTTTTATACTTATTTGAATTGCAAATTTAGGAATTAATTACGAACGAAAGCATCTTTTAAAATTAGTTTTGATTATACCTACATTGCAATAGCTTATACTTTAATTCAGTTTAAAATTTACTTGCATGCGTTCCAATTCTTGAAGCAATTCGGATGAAATCTTAACTTTCAATTTTCGGCTTGGCATCGAAAGTTTTGTTTTTACGATGATTTCTTCTTTTTCAACTGGAACTTCAATATTCATTTCCATTTCTTCATTAGAATCTTCCGAAATTTCTTCTTCTATATCTACAGGAGTTGAAACTGGAATATCTTCCACAATTCGCTTTATTCGTTCCAATTCCATTACTTCAAACGTTACTGAATTATCGCCTTTATTTTCAGAAAAAATTCGATTTAATTCGGTTATCACATGTTCTTTTACATCTTTAATTGGGAACATTAAAATCAATTTCTTAGCAAATGTAGGCAATACATCAGCCAACATTTTAGCATCTAAAAACTGAATTCTTGGATCGGATTTTTTACCCGTTTCGCGATTTACCCAACCTTCTTTCACATTGATTTTAAAATACACAAACTGATTTTGCAGCAAGAAATGACGGTATTTTAAATATTCTTCATCAAAAATTCGGAATTCATAACTTTCGTCATAACCTTCTAACACAAAGGTTGCCCAGCCTTTTCCGTTTTTAGCCGTTCTGTGCTGCACATTAGTAACAATTCCTCCAAAAGAAAGATTTTTACCTAAATGTTGCTCCAAATTTTTAAGCGATTCCAATTTAGCCGTACAAAAATATTTCATCTCAAATTTATAATCATCCAAAGGATGTCCAGAAATATAAATTCCAACTACTTCTTTTTCTTTGGCTAATTTTTCCATTGTGCTCCATTCTTCACATGGCGGCACTTGTGGTTCGGCAATTTGCACTTCCGAAGCATCACCAAACAAGCTTACTTGCGATGAATTTTCGTTTTCTTGGAATTTCGAACCATAACGAATCGCCTTTTCTAAGAACGTAATTCCGTCGCCATCATGATGAAAATATTGTGCACGATGAGTTTCGGAAAAACCATCAAAACCGCCTGCTAATGCTAAATTTTCAAATGCTTTTTTGTTGGCCGCACGCAAATCAATTCGTTTGGCTAAATCAAAGATGGATTTATAATTTCCATCTTTTCTATTCTCCACAATAGTTTGAACCGCTCCGGCTCCAACGCCTTTAATCGCTCCCATTCCGAAACGAACGGCGTAGTTTTCATTAACCGTAAATTTATAGTACGATTCATTTACATCTGGACCTAAAACAGCTAATCCCATGCGTTTACATTCTTCCATAAAGAACGATACTTGTTTGATATCGTTCATATTATTCGAAAGCACCGCAGCCATATATTCCGCAGGATAATGTGCTTTTAAATACGCTGTTTGATAGGCAATCCAAGCATAACAAGTCGAGTGCGATTTATTGAAGGCATAACTCGCAAATGCTTCCCAGTCGGTCCAAATTTTATCTAATTTTTGCTCGTCATGACCATTGGCTTTTGCTTGATCGATGAACTTAGATTTCATTTTATCCAAGACATCTTTCTGCTTTTTACCCATCGCTTTACGAAGTACGTCGGCATCACCTTTAGAGAAATTCGCTAATTTTTGCGACAAAAGCATCACCTGCTCTTGATAAACGGTAATTCCGTAGGTTTCTCCTAAATATTCTTCGCAAGCATCTAAATCGTAGGTGATAGGTTCTTCGCCATTTTTTCTACGAACGAAAGAAGGAATGTATTCCAATGGCCCTGGACGATATAATGCATTCATGGCAATTAAATCGGCAAAAACTGTTGGTTTTAAGTCCTTCATGTATTTTTGCATTCCAGGCGATTCGTATTGGAAAACCCCAACCGTTTCACCTCTTTGGAATAACTCGTATGTTTTAGTATCGTCAATTGGAAATTCGTCAGGATTCAAATCGATTCCTAAACGGTATTTTACCAATTTCACCGTGTCTTTAATTAAGGTTAGGGTTTTTAATCCCAAGAAGTCCATCTTCAACAAACCAGCACTTTCCGCTACCGAGTTATCAAATTGGGTTACATATAAATCGGAATCTTTTGCTGTGGTTACGGGAACGAAATTCGTAATATCATCTGGTGTAATAATCACACCACAAGCGTGAATTCCGGTATTTCGCATCGAACCTTCTAACACTTTCGCTTGTTGAATAGTTTCTCCTGCTAAATCTTCTGAATTCGCAATTTCGATTAATTCTTTTACTCGGTCAAATTCTTCCGAACGTAATGCTTTTTTGACTTCGGATTCGTCTTCGGCTAAGAATCTTGCTAAATTCCATTTTGATGGCATCATACCTGGAATTAGTTTCGCAATTCTATCAGCTTCAAAAAGTGGTAAATCTAGTACACGAGCGGTATCTCGAATCGCAGACTTCGTAGCCATTTTACCATAGGTAATAATTTGCGCCACCTGATTAGAACCGTATTTATTGATTACATAATCCATAACGCGACCACGACCTTCATCATCAAAATCGATATCAATATCGGGCATGGAAACACGGTCGGGATTTAAGAAACGCTCAAAAAGCAAATCATATTTAATTGGGTCGATGTTCGTAATTCCTAAACAATACGCTACAGCAGAACCTGCAGCCGAACCACGACCTGGCCCAACGGAAACATCCATTTTTCTGGCTTCGGCGATAAAATCTTGTACAATTAAGAAATAACCTGGATAACCTGAATTGGAAATCGTAAGTAACTCAAAATCTAAACGTTCTTGAATATCTGGTGTGATTTCGCCATAGCGTTTTTTAGCGCCTTCCATGGTGAGATGTTTCAAATACGCATTTTCACCACGAACTCCACCATCTAATTTGTCTTCCTCTACTTCAAATTCATCAGGAATTTTAAATTTTGGAAGTAATACATCTCTATATAAAGAATAGGGTTCTGTTTTATCGATAATTTCTTGAATATTGATAATCGCTTCGGGTAAATCGGCAAAAAGTTGCTTCATTTCGTCACCCGATTTGAAATAATATTCTTGATTTGGTAATCCATAACGATAACCACGTCCGCGACCAATTGGTGTTGCTTGTTTTTCACCATCTTTTACACACAATAAAATATCGTGTGCATTGGCATCTTCTTTATTAACGTAATACGTATTGTTTGTCGCAATTAACTTTACATTGTGCTTTTTTGCGAAAGTTATCAAAGTTTGGTTAACGCGATTTTCGTCTTCTTGTTTGTGACGCATTAATTCCAAATAAAAATCGGAACCAAATTGGTCTTTCCACCAAATTAAAGCTTCTTCGGCTTGACTTTCTCCGACATTTAGAATTTTACTTGGAATTTCACCGTATAAATTTCCAGACAGCACGATGATGTCTTCTTTGTATTGCTCCACAATTTTTCTATCGATACGAGGAACGTAATAGAAACCATCAGTGTAAGCAATCGAAGACATTTTGGCTAAATTATGATAGCCTTTTTTATTTTTTGCCAATAAAACCACTTGATAACCGTTGTCTTTTTTGGTCTTGTCTTTATGGTCGTCACATATATTGAACTCGCAACCTACAATGGGTTTAATTACAGTTTCTGTTGGTTCTTCTCCGTTTTCGACTAATTCTTTGTTTTTAGCTTCAGCTGCTTTGTTGTGATTTAAAACGGCACTTACAAAATGAAACGCACCCATCATATTACCAGTATCGGTCATAGCAACCGCTGGCATTTTAAATTTTGCCGAAGCTTTTACTAAATCATTAATTGCAATAGTCGATTGTAACACCGAAAACTGCGTGTGATTGTGCAAATGAGCAAAAGCAGCGTCTTTTAAATCCGATTTTACCTCTTCTGAAATCGTAGTTTGAACTTCCTCTTGTTCGATTTTTTTCAAACGCGCTCTAATTTCGTCAGAAGCTTGTTTCAGATTGATATGTTTTAATCCGATTAACTGGATTTCGCCTAGATTTTTTTCTCGGAAACTTCTGAAATATTCTGGCGTTACATCTAACTCTTCTTTGGTAAAAACTTCTCTTTTAATTAACTCAAGAAAACAACGTGTTGTTGCTTCCACATCGGCAGTTGCATTATGTGCTTCTGCAAAAGGTTGATTGAAAAGATATTGATGTAATTCTGTTAACGTTGGTAATTTGAATCTTCCACCTCGACCGCCTGGTAATTTTAATAAGTTAGCGGTGATTTCAGTACAGGTATCCAAAACCGGCATTTTAGTCATATCGGAACCGATGTTCATACGATGGAATTCGCATCCCATGATATTAACGTCAAACCCAACATTTTGACCTACTATGAATTTTGCTTTTGAAAGTGCGATGTTGAATTTTTCTAAAACTTCAGATAACAAAATCCCTTGCTCCATTGCTAACTCGGTAGAAATACCATGAATTCGCTCAGCATCATAAGGAATATTAAAACCTTCGGGCTTAACCAAATAATCTTGATGCTCTATAAGATTACCCATTTCGTCGTGTAATTGCCATGCTATTTGTATACAACGAGGCCAGTTATCGGTATCGGTAATGGGTGCCGACCAACTGCGAGGTAATCCTGTGGTTTCTGTATCGAAAATTAAGTACATCTATCTGATAATTAAGCTTTAGAAAAATTTAAAAGCTGATTTTGAATAAAAACAAAAATACATTTTAAGTTATTGAATGCCAATTTAAGTTATCAACAAAACAAAAAACCATCTGAATTGCTCCAGATGGTTTTACTATTTTTAAATTGTTTTTTAGAATGTTGAAAGTGGAATCTTATAAAATACACCTTCTGAAAAAGTAATTACTTCACCATTTTCATTAACTGCATTAAATTTATACGTTCCAGTAAACAATCCGTTTTCAACTTCTTCAATTTCGATTTCACCATTACTTTGTTGAATATTGATAATTCTAAAAGATGCCATATTGTTTCCTCCCACAATTGTAACAACATCTCCAGGCGTGTAACCAATACCTCTCGCTACAACAGTAATTGCCGTTACAGTGCCATTTGTTGTTTGGGTAGCTACTCTTAATCCAGATCCAGTTCCTCCAGTTGTTTGAGCACCAGCAGAAGCTTGATAACCTGTACCTCTATTAATCATTCCTGAAACCTTAAACGCAGGTCCAGTGTACAAGCCTGTATCGTAATAATCTTCAAAACCATCAATTTCATTAGAATAAGAAGCAAAGTTATCTTGATTAGTTGTTCCTAAAACATAAACTCCAGGATCTGTACTTGACGTTTCTAAAGTTACCGTCTCGTATAGATTATAGGCAGTAATTATCATTCTACCATCCTCATCAACACTAACTCTTGCATCACTTGCTCTCCAGTAAACATCATTTTGTTTGGCTTGAAAAGCTGGATTATTAGTTTGAAGATCCTCTTGACACGAAGAAAAAGCAACAACAAGCGCAAACAAAGAAACTATTTTTTTCATCTTAAATTAAGTTCGTTATAATATGTAGGTAACAAAAATAACTTTTTTATTGAAATAAAAACATTTTATCGAAAAAAATATTTTCAGACAACTTATGGATTTGTATTGCAAAGTTTTATATATTTGCACCCTTAAATAACCGAGGTCGAGAACCTCAAATTAATCACAAGATTATGTCAGTAAAAATTAGATTACAAAGACACGGAAAAAAAGGGAAACCTTTTTATTGGGTTGTTGCAGCAGATGCAAGATCAAAAAGAGATGGTAAATTCTTAGAGAAAATCGGAACTTACAATCCAAACACTAACCCTGCAACTATCGATTTAAACATCGAAAAAGCTGCACAATGGTTACACAATGGTGCTCAGCCAACTGACACTGCAAGAGCAATTTTATCTTACACAGGTGCTTTATTAAAACACCACTTAGATGGAGGAGTTCGTAAAGGTGCTTTAACTCAAGAACAAGCTGATGCTAAATTAGCTACTTGGTTAGAAGAAAAAGCTGGTAAAGTTGATGCTAAGAAATCAGGTTTATCTAAAGCTGAAGCTGATGCAAAAGCAAAAGCTTTAAAAGCTGAACAAGAAGCAAACGCAAAACGTATTGCTGCTCAAGCTGAGGCTGCAAAAGCTGCTGAAGCTACAGAAGAAGTTGCTGAAGAAGTAGTTGAGGCTGCTGCTGAAGAAGCTCCTGCTGTTGAAGAAAACAACGAAGAAACTCAAGCATAATTTTATAGCGATTCCATGCGTAAAGAAGATTGTTTCTATTTAGGTAAAATCGCAAAAAAATTTAGTTTCAAAGGGGAAGTATTGGCGTATTTAGACACCGATGAACCCGAATTGTATCAAAATTTGGAATCAGTTTTTGTTGAAATCAACAAAAGTCTGGTTCCATTTTTTATTGAAAGCAGTTCGCTTCACAAAGAAAAATTCTTACGTATTCGTTTTGAAGACATTCAAACAGAAGCAGAAGCAGACGAAATCATGGGAAGCGAAATCTATCTTCCACTTTCTATGCTACCCAAATTAGAAGGCACTCAGTTTTATTACCACGAAGTAATTGGATTTGATGTAATCGACTTAATGAGAGGAAACATTGGAAAAATTACTGCAATTAATGATAGTGGCGCTCAACCACTTTTTGAAATCGATAAAAACGGAACTGAAATCTTAATTCCGCTTATTGATGATTTCATTATTGCTCTTGACAGAGAAAACAAAACCATTACTTTAGAAACTCCTGAAGGTTTGGTTGATTTATATCTTGGATAATTCCAATGACTTTCAAATTCAAACAATTTTTCGTTAATCAAGATCGTTGTGCTATGAAAATTGGCACAGATGGCGTTTTGCTTGGCGCTTGGTCTCCATTAATCAATAATCCTTACAATGTTTTAGATATTGGTGCCGGAACTGGAATTTTGTCCTTAATGTTAGCCCAAAGAAGCAAAGCTGAACAAATCGACGCGATTGAAATTGATGAAGACGCTTACGAACAATGTGTCGAAAATTTTGAAGCGTCGCCTTGGGGTGATAAATTATTTTGTTTTCATGCCGGTTTGGATGAATTTGTGGACGAACCTGAAGATGAGTATGATTTAATCATTTCCAATCCGCCTTTTTACACCGATTCAGTTATTATTCCTTATAAAGAAGAAGAGCGTTTTGTTGCTATGTGTAAAGAATTGGATTTATTTCCACTAAAAATTACTCGTGTAAAAGGCACACCAACATCAGAAATTAAAAGAAGTTTATTGGCTTTTTGCCGAATAGAACAAACTCCTTTAATTGATGAATTAATCATTGAAATTTCCAGACATAATTATACTTCGGAATACATCGAATTGACGAAAGAGTTTTATTTGAAGATGTAACCCTAGCCCAGATAGTAGCGGCATCTCCCGATAGCTATCGGGAATAGAGCGGATAGCTGGAAAAAGCTTCTTATAAAATTATAACACTTGTTCGTTGATTTGTTAAAAATCTTTACTTACTTTTGTGACTTTCAAATCAAAAACTATGAGACCAGACTTATTTCAATCTCCAGATTATTATTTATTAGACGAATTATTATCTGACGAACATAAAATGGTACGTGATGCTGCACGTGCTTGGGTAAAAAAAGAAGTATCTCCAATTATTGAAGAATACGCACAAAGAGCAGAATTTCCACATCAAATCGTAAAAGGTTTAGGAGAAATTGGTGGATTTGGTCCATATATTCCAGTAGAATATGGTGGTGCTGGATTAGATCAAATTTCTTATGGATTAATCATGCAAGAAATTGAAAGAGGAGATTCGGGTGTACGTTCGACTTCTTCGGTTCAATCTTCATTGGTGATGTATCCAATTTGGAAATACGGAAACGAAGAACAAAGAATGAAATATTTACCAAAATTAGCCACTGGAGAATTCATTGGTTGTTTTGGTTTAACAGAGCCAGATTACGGTTCAAATCCAGGTGGAATGGTAACTAATTTTAAAGATATGGGCGATCATTATCTTTTAAATGGTGCTAAAATGTGGATTTCGAATGCACCTTTTGCTGATATTGCTGTAGTTTGGGCTAAAAACGAAGAAGGAAGAATTCACGGATTAATCGTGGAAAGAGGAATGGAAGGTTTTTCAACTCCTGAAACACACAATAAATGGTCGTTAAGAGCTTCTGCAACTGGAGAGCTTATTTTTGACAACGTAAAAGTTCCGAAAGAAAACTTATTACCAAACAAATCTGGATTAGGAGCGCCACTAGGCTGTTTAGATTCGGCACGTTATGGAATTGCTTGGGGAGCGATTGGAGCAGCAATGGATTGTTATGATACTGCTTTGCGTTATTCAAAAGAAAGAATTCAATTTGACAAACCAATTGGAGCTACGCAATTACAACAAAAGAAATTAGCTGAAATGATTACTGAAATCACGAAAGCGCAATTATTAACTTGGAGATTAGGTGTTTTACGTAACGAAGGAAAAGCTACAACAGCTCAAATTTCGATGGCAAAAAGAAACAATGTTGACATGGCGTTAACTATTGCTCGTGATGCACGTCAAATGCTTGGTGGAATGGGAATTACAGGTGAATATTCTATCATGAGACATATGATGAATTTAGAATCTGTAGTGACTTACGAAGGAACTCACGACATTCACTTGTTAATTACAGGTATGGATGTTACAGGTTTCCCTGCATTCAAATAATTAAACAATAGATAAAATTGATACAAAATGCTTCTCTTTTTAGGGAAGCATTTTTACATTTGTAGTGTACGGATTCAAAACCAAATGAAGTTAGAATTTCGTATATAAATTAAAAATTGCCTTATGAATATTCAAACCATAAACCAATCGATTCAAAATCATAAAGAACAATTACTAAACCATTCGTTGTATAATAAAGTAAAAACGATTGACGATTTACATTGTTTCTTAGAAAACCACATTTATGCGGTTTGGGATTTTATGTCGTTACTAAAAGCCTTACAGAATAAATTAACTTGCACTACAACGCCTTGGTTACCTATTGGAAATCCAGAAATTCGTTATTTGATTAATGAAATTGTTGTAGCTGAAGAAACTGATTTAACATTGGATGGCGCGCGTCAAAGTCATTTTGAAATGTATTTGGATGCTATGACGCAATGTGGCGCTTCTACTACTCAAATCAATGCGTTTTTGAAGAATGTGGAAGAAACGAAAAACATTTTTGTATCGATTAAACAAAGTGATTTACATCCGAATGTGAAAGCATTTTTAGATTTTACTTTCCGTGTGATTGAACAAGGAAAACCTCATGAAATTGCGGCGGCTTTTACTTTTGGAAGAGAAGATCTGATTCCGAATATGTTTACTGAAATCTTGAAAAACTTTCAGCAAAACTTCCCAGAAACTGATTTATCTAAACTAATTTACTATTTCGAAAGACATATTGAATTAGACGCTGATGAGCACGGTCCAATGGCAATGCAAATGATTGCAGAACTTTGCGGTGATTCTGAACAAAAATGGAAAGAAGTACAAGAAGTTTCGGTTTTAGCTTTGGAAAAAAGAATCGGACTTTGGAATGCCATTGAAGAGCAAGTGGAACACAAGCATGAATTAGTATAAAAGCAAAAGCGAGAATTTCTTCTCGCTTTTTTTATTGTTCTGGTGCTATTTCAATTTCTAAACCTTCTAAATCTTCTGTGATTGGAATTTGGCAGCCAAGTCGTGAATTATCCTTAACATGATAGGCTTCCCAAAGCATGGCTTCTTCATCTGGATTACGTTCTAAAGACACTACATCGTTTAAAACATAACACTGACAAGATGCACACATGGCCATTCCACCACAAACACCAACGGTTCCTTCTTCAGCTAATTCATAGGAACGAATTAACTCCATGATGTTCATATTCATGTCGGTTGGCGCTAACACTTCGTGTTTAACTCCGTTTCTGTCGGTTATGAAAATGGTTACGTCTTGTGGCATTTTTAGTTTCAGGTTTCAAGTTTCAGGTTTCAGGTTCGTTTAACATGAAACCTGAAACTTGAAACAAAATTTTATTTAATCAATCGATTTTACAACAGCTTTTTCAGCTTCTTTTCTTGTTCCATCAAAACCATCTACTCCAGAAACGGTGGTATATTTCAACACGTAACGTTTTCCTGGATTGATTCTGTTGTATACACTTTGGCACATTAAAGTTGCTTCGTGGAAACCACATAAAATCAACTTTAGTTTTCCTGGATAGATGTTTACGTCACCGATAGCGTAAATTCCGTCGATATTGGTTTGATAATCTAAAGCGTTATTTACTTTGATAGCATTCTTTTCGATTTCTAATCCCCAGTTGGCAATTGGTCCTAATTTTGGCGTTAATCCGAAAAGTGGAATAAAATAATCACATTCTGCTTTCATTCTGGCACCGTTAACTTCAATGTCAACAGCGGTAATTCTTTCACTACCATTAAACCCAACAACTTCAGCTGGTGTAACTAATTTAATTTTTCCAGCGTTCTTTAATTCTTGTACTTTTTCAACCGAATCTAAAGCACCACGAAATTCGTTTCTTCTGTGAACTAAAGTCACGGAATTTGCTACATTCGATAAGAAAATACTCCAATCTAAAGCAGAGTCACCTCCACCTGCGATAACGATGTTTTTTCCACGATATTTTTCTGGATCTTTTACAAAGTAATCTACTCCACGATCTTCTTTTTCGTAGAATTCGATATCTTTTAAAATTGGTTTTCTTGGTTCGAAAGTTCCTAAACCACCTGCAATAGCAATTGCTTTTGCTTGGTGTTTTGTACCTTCGTTAGTGGTTACTATAAAAGTTCCGTCTTCTAATTTTTCAATAGTTTCAGCGGTTTCTCCCAAGGTAAATCCAGGTTGAAACTGTTTAATTTGTTCCATTAAATTCGTTACCAAGTCTCCAGCTAAAACGGAAGGATAACCTGGAATATCGAAGATAGGTTTTTTAGGATACAATTCTGCTAATTGCCCGCCAGGTTGTGGCAAGGCATCAATGATATGACATTTAAGTTGTAAAAGTCCGGCTTCGAAAACAGCGAAAAGTCCCGTAGGACCAGCACCGATTATAAGAATATCTGTTTGAATCATTTTTTTAATTTTGAAAGTAGCAAAGTAACAAACTCGTAAAGTGTAGAAATATGATTTATATCATACTATTGCTTTACTAGGCAATATTTTCTACAGTTTCAATTTGAGGGACATACTTTTTAATTGTAGTTTCTACACCAGCTTTCATCGTACTGATACTTAAACTACAATTGGTACATGCACCTTCTAAACGAACTTTAACATGTTTGTCTTCAATAATTTCTACTAATGAGATGTTGCCACCATCCGAATTCAAAAACGGACGAATTTCATCTAATGCTTTTTCAACATTCTCCTTTATTTCTAATGTAGTCATATTTTTTTAGTTTTCAGTCGCAGTTTTCAGTCGCAGTAAACAGCTTAAACTGTAAACTGAGACTGTAAACTGAATACTATTTTTTTACAGCAGAACAACCTGCCATTGTTGTTATTTTGATAGCTTCTGTAGGTGGTAATGTTTCGTTACGATTTACCGTTTCTTGCACTACATTTCTTGTAATATTCTCGAAAACACCCTCTAAAACTGAAGCCGTTTGCAATGCCGCTGGACGACCATAGTCACCTGCTTCACGAATACTTTGTACTAATGGTACTTCTCCTAAAAGAGGTACTTGTAAATCTTCTGCTAAGTTTTTAGCACCTTCTTTACCAAAGATATAATATTTATTTTCAGGAAGTTCTTCTGGAGTGAAATACGCCATATTTTCGATAATTCCTAAAACAGGAACATTAATCGATTCTGACATAAACATCGAAACTCCTTTTTTAGCATCAGCTAGAGCAACTGCTTGAGGTGTACTTACCACAACGGCTCCAGTAATTGGCAACGATTGCATAATTGATAAGTGAATATCGCCTGTTCCTGGTGGTAAATCGATTAACATGAAATCTAATTCGCCCCAGTTGGCATCAAAAATCATTTGGTTTAGAGCTTTAGCAGCCATTGGACCTCTCCAAATAACCGCTTGGTCTGGTTTTGTGAAAAATCCGATAGACAAAATTTCTACACCGTAACTTGAAACGGGTTGCATTTTTGATTTGCCATCCACCTCAACCGAAATAGGTTTTGAGTTTTCAACATCAAACATGATTGGCATCGAAGGTCCGTAGATATCCGCATCTAAAACACCAACTTTGAATCCCATTTTAGATAGAGTTACAGCAAGATTTGCAGTAATCGTAGATTTTCCTACACCACCTTTTCCTGAAGCAACTGCGATAATATTTGAAATTCCAGGAATTTGTTTCCCACGAATTAAATTTGGATTTTCTGGTTTTTCTGGTGCTTCTACTTTGATATTTACTTTTACTTTGGCTTTTTCGTATACTTTTTCGTGGATTACTTTGATGATATCTACTTCAGCACGTTTTTTAATATGCAAAGCAGGCGTTGATAAAAGTAAATCAACTACTACTTCATCTCCAAAAGTGATTACGTTTTGAACTGCACCACTTTCCACCATATTTTTTCCTTCACCTGCAATTGAAATGGTTTCTAATGCAGCTAAAATTTCTTTTCTATCTAGTTTCATTTTTTCGAGTTTTTAATAAATCAGTTTAAAACAGAACAACTTACGTTTTTATTCAGACTGATTTTAGATTGCAAAGATAATAAGAAGTTTAGGAGTTTAAAAGTTTAAAAGTTTAAAGTTTTTATAATTTGATAGTTAGAATCTATGATTAAATAAAAAAGCAACCTTTCATTAAAAGATTGCTTTCTTAAACTAATTGAAAAAAATTTATTAATACTGTAAGAATAAGTTGAAATTGATAT
>NZ_JAKLJH010000013.1 GCF_023151265.1 Flavobacterium sp. | reverse complement strand
TCCTATTTCGTTATTTACGTGTATTAATGATACTAATGTTGGAACATCAGAAGGTAATTTAGCCGCTAAATCATGATAATCGATGTTTCCGTTGGGTAAAATCGTAACATATTCAACTTGAATTCCAAATTCCTTTGCTAGATGTTCGACTGTATGCAACGTTGCATGATGCTCGATTTTAGTCGTGATAATGCGTTTAATTCCTAAATCCTTAACGGCGCTAGTTAGAATCCAATTGGTTGCTTCTGTAGCACTTGACGTGAAGATAATTTCAGAAGCTTGTGCATTTAGTAATTTCGCAATGGATTTACGCGATGATTCCAATAAAGTCTTAGCACTTCGACCAAAACTATGAGTAGAAGATGGGTTTCCAAAATCGTTTTGAAGTACGTTCATCATCGCAGTTATAACTTCTGGATGAATAGGCGTAGTTGCGGCGTTATCTAAATACACTTTTCTCATACGGCAAAGATACAAATCATTTTATTTTAGAAATCTTAAAATCAATTCGTGTTGAAATTAACAAACTTTAGCAAATTAATAAATTAAAACCTTTATTTTTGTTGCACAAATTAGTTGAATACATGAAAAAACTTATAGTTTTAGTAGCCTCAGTTTTTATGCTACAAGCCTGCGATGACGGGGATATTACGTTAGAATCTTTTAATTTTGATACGGTTAACATTCAAGAATGCACAGATAATAATTTGATTTTCAAAATCAATGGAAATGAAATGTTGTTACTCAATATTCCAGAATCGAGTTTTCCAACTGATGAAACTCCCGATGGTAGTCCTGAAATAATTGATGTAAATTCAACTAATCAAATTATATACAGAATTTATTCTGGAACAGTAACAGATGATAGTATTTGCGATTTAATTCCACCGGCAAGTCCAACTGTTCAAGACGAATGGAATGCTACTGGCGGAACAATTGAAATTATTACAGATAAATTATTTGCTACTGATGGTGTAACACAAATAGGTCTTACTCATAATATCAAATTCGTTAATGTAAACTTTTCTGGAAGTTCCAATTCGTTTAGTTTTACGGAATATAATTTTGGAAATTACGAAACGAATTAATTTAAAATTTAAAAAAATAAAAAAGGACTATTCAAATTTGAATAGTCTTTTTTTATTTCTTGAAGTGAAATGGGAGTGAAATTATCATCCAAAATCTTACTTCACATTTTGTTTAATATAAACTTCGGTTGCTCCCAAACCATATTTTTGATAGTTCGCATCTTGGAACGAAATGGTGTCATAACGTCCCAACATAAAATCCAATTCGGCTTTCAAAACACCTTCGCCAACACCATGAATAAACACCACTTTTGGCATTCGATTTTTGATCGCAAAATCGAGTTGACGTTTTGCGGTTTCCATTTGCAAAGTGAGAATATCGTAGTTGCTCATTCCGCGTTTTGAAGGCACTAATTTTTCGATATGCAAATCAACTTCTAAGACAAATTCATCCTTACGAGAACGCTTTTCTTTGACAAAACTACGCTTTTTTGGCTCTTCTTTATCTTTTAAAACAGAACCTAAACTTTGAGTAGAGAAAAAACCACTTAACTCATTGGAATTGTTTATTTTAACCAACTCGTTGACAAAAAATGTCATCACAAAATTATCGGTAGTTTCCACCGAAATTTCATTGTTTTGAACCTTAATTACTACTCCAGAAATGTCGTCGTCTAAAACTGCGACCTTATCTCCTATTTCAAATTTCTGTGTCATTTTTTTCTTCGTTTTCTCCATCATTTTTAGATGGAATTTTCTTCATCAATCTAAATAATCCAAACATAAAAACAGCCATTGCTCCTATCATAATAAATCGATTTGGAGCTGGTTTTGATTGTTCAATCATGGCAAAAATTCCAACTGCCGCGAACATCAAGATGTATAAAAATTGCTTCATAATTTTTTCTTTAAAATACAATTTTCAAATGTAGTCTTTTAAAAGTCAACAAAAAAAACCAATCTTATTTTTAATAAAAAACACTTCTCAAAAAGTTTAAAATTGGTGCCCAAATAAAATTAATAACAACTCATTAACAAATCGTTCACAACACTTTTTTTGAGTTTGGCACAGCAATTGGAAATACCTAAACAAGCAACAAGTTTTAGAAACGAGTTTTAAAATAAAGTTGCCCAACTTTTAAATTGTTGTATCATGAAAAAAATTACACTTTTAGTAGTAGCCAGTATCCTTCTGGTAGGGAACATGGCTTTAGCGTCAGAAAATCCTGTTTTTTCTGACAACACAAACAGAAGAGGTTATTACATCGATTATAGAGATGCAGAACCAATTATCTTCAAAGAACGCGGTATTGAATTTATGTTGTTTCCAAATGGAGAATTTGACTTCAACACAAGACCAGCGGTTAGACCAAGAGTTAATGGAACAAGTGGTGCTCCGAGAGGTATTTACTACGGAACTTCAGAAAGAGGAATCCGTGTAGAGCACGATAACTTTGGTAGAGTAAGACGCGTAGGAAATGTTTACATAAACTACGACGCTTTTGGAAGAGTAAAACGTATTGGAACTATTTATATGAGCTATAACAGTTTTGCTGTAACTAAAGTAGGTAACATGCGAATTGTTTACGACAGAAGAGGACGAATTGTAGATGTATATGGTTTTATCAACCACGCTAACGGTGGATACTTCTACAACCCTGGAACTCATTATTCAGGTGGAAATGGTGGTTATGGTTACGGAGATGATTATGGAGACGACTACAATGACGATGACTATTACTACTACAGAAAAGACGGTTCTAAAGCAAAAATGTCTGATGATGACGTAAAAGAAATCAAAAGAGAAGCTTTAGAAGTTAAGAGAAAATAAAAATTGGTTGGTTAAGTTTGTTTTTAAATCCTGCGGATTCTGGGAAGATGAAGCAGGATTTTTTGTTTTAAAATTTTAAAAATCTTTATTTGGAACACAGATTGAAAAAATTAAAAAAAATCTTTATTACTTCTTCAGAATTCTCTTGAAAATAGAGTGCATTACAAAATTAATATCCGAAGAAATCTTCAAATAATAACTCAATCCTAAATAGAAAATAGTTACTAAAATGGATTTCAAGATTATATTTATAAAAGGATGAAAACCGAAATCCCAGTAATAAAACACCCCAAAACTCACCATTGCTAAGACCAGAGCCACAATAGTATTCTTTGTAAACGGAAATAACTCCATTTTAAGCACTACGAAAAGTAATTTAGCTAAACTGTAT
This sequence comes from Flavobacterium sp., assembly GCF_023151265.1. Classification (GTDB taxonomy): domain Bacteria; phylum Bacteroidota; class Bacteroidia; order Flavobacteriales; family Flavobacteriaceae; genus Flavobacterium. Next base: position 23,726 of record NZ_JAKLJH010000013.1, on the reverse strand, counting down.
AACGTAATCGAAATTAACGTTGCAATGGCAGCCCCATTCAAGCCATAAAGCGGAATGAATATCATATTTAGTGAAACCGTAAGAAAAACAAGAAACAATCCTAAAAACAAAACCGCTTGATAGTATTTTGAGTTGAAAATAATCGCATTATTGTTTCCTAAAACCAAATCAAAATACTTAGAAATTCCGATTAAGAAAACCACAGCAATTCCTTCGTTATAACCTGCCGGTAAAACACTGTATAATTCATTTATATTGACCAAAATCCCAACTAAAATCAAACCACCAATGACTTGTAGCGTAATCGAAGACTTTTTATACAATTCATTGAGTTCGTCGTGCTTGTTTTCGCTCATTAATTTAGCCGTAATAGGATACGTAATTTGATGCATCGCACGACTTGGCACTGCAATTACTGTCGCAATGAAAATAGCAACTGAATAAAAAGCAATATTATCGATATTGATGTAAAAATTAAGCATGAATTTATCGACATCTAACAGCATATTTGCCACACTTCCTGATAAGATGATAAAAAAACAATAAGTTAAAATTGCTTTGTAATTATCTGGAAAAACTAGTTTAAAATGAGGTAATTTCACTTTCATTGCATAAAAAAGCATTGTTAAAAGCGATAAAAAGTAAATTCCCATCAAGGCAAAAACAAATTGTTGCGGCGAAATAAAATCAAAATAAACAGCAAATAAGAAGATTGAAATTAAAATACGAAGCAAAACTTCTTTCACAAAACTGCCGTAAACCGATTGCAAATGTACTTTTACCCAAGCATAAAAAATCTCAAAATATCCCATACAAAGCCCGATTACAGGAATTTGCCAAACGTAATCGTAAACAATTGGGTTTTTCTGCGATAATAATTCCGCTATTTGATGATAACCAAAATAACCTATCAAACTTACAGGAAGAATTATCAGTAAAGGCAACACCAAAACAAAGGTTAGAAATTGTGATTTTTTCTCTTCGGTTTCGTATTCGTTGTAGAATTTTACCAAAGTATTATGAACTCCAAACGCCATTAAAGGCATCATAATATTAGCAGCCGACAAAATAAACCCAACCAAACCATAAAAGGTATCGCCCAAAAATTGTCCGTACATAAACAACGTATTAATCGCACCAATTCCAAAACCAATGTAGGTAATGATGGTGTTTTTAATCGATTGTTTGATGACAATTCCCATTTGATTTAAGATTGAAGATTAACGATTTTAGATTTTTGAAGTTAGAAGTTTGGCTAATTTCTCAGTCAATGATTTTCTGCTGTATTGTTGTAAACCAACCGGATATACTTTTAAATTATTTTGCTGAAACTGTTCGAAACAAGTCAGAATTTGCTCTTTTAAAGCTTCTAATTCGTCATATTTGAAAAAAGTTCCTGTATTTGTTTCTTTTATAATTTGAGCAAAATCAGCATTTTCAGGACCGATGGCGATTATTGGTCGCTCTGAAACCATATATTCGAATAATTTTCCTGGAATAATGCATTTGGTTTCCTCTGAATCGATTTCGATAAGTAACAAAACCTGTGAACTTCGTTGTTCAATAATGGCTTCATCGTGTGGCAAATAGCCTAAATGATTCACATATTTTTCCAACTTAAATTCTTTAATCGCTTGAAGTACCTCTGCACTCACCGCTCCTATCAATTTTAATTGGAAATGATTTTTGAATTCGGGATTTTCTTTGGTTAGTTCTTTCAACGCTTTCCATAAAATTCTCGGATTTCTTGCTGATAAAAACGAACCAATGTGCGCCAAAGTGAATTTTTCGTCCAATGGTTTTTTGATCACTTTTTCCACATCATAACCATTTGTAATCACTTCGATTGGTTTTGCTGTAATCGCTTCAAATTCAGTTTTGGTTGTAGGAGAAGTAACTAAAAGGCGGTCACAAGTGTTCATAACTTCCTTTTCCAAATTCTTATGTTTTTTGGCTGCCCACGAACTCAATTTTAATTGTTTGTGATAGCCAATAGTTGTCCAAGGATCACGAAAATCCGCCAACCAAGTAATGTTGAGCTCTTTTTTCAATTGCAAACCAATCAAATGCAAACTATGAGGCGGACCCGTTGTAATTATCGTATCAATTTGATTTTCTTGAAGATATTGTTTCAAGAATTTAACTGAAGGTTTTACCCAAAAAACTCTCGCATCTGGAATAAAAACGTTGCCACGAATCCAAAGCATTGCTTTTTCTACAAATGATTGCTTTTTTTGATTTGGAATGATTCCGGAACTAATTTTTTTGGTCTTATTTTTCGAAAAAACCGAAGCCAATCCGTAAGGTTCAAAAATTGGTTGTTTGATGATAACGGCTTTGTCTGAAACTTCACTCAATAATTTCTCATCAATCAACGGATAGGTTGGATTTTCGGGAATATAAACGTGAGGTTCAATATTAAAATCAGGTAAATATTTGACGAATTTCAACCAACGTTGCACGCCTGGACCTCCTGCCGGTGGCCAGTAATACGATATAATGAGTATTTTTTTGGTTTTCAAAATTCAGTTAAGGTTCAATGTTATCATTTAATTTTCCTAGCTCTTCTAAATCTAGTTGGTCCTTGAGTCTGTTAGTTGCTTTTTTTGCAATGACTAGATTTTTATAATCAATAAAATTAACAGGAATGTCGCCTATCATTACAATTGTAGCATCAGACAAAAGAGAATCAAATGATTTATCCTCCAAACCCTTTATAGAAGTCATAACATCTAAACGAAGCCCAAAATCTAATGTAAAATCGGTCCAGCCTGGAATAAATTGCATGGTTTCAATAGATTCAAAATCTCCAATACCAATATCTACAAATGCTTTTCTAAGATTTTTTCTATTTTCAATGGAATCCTCAATCAAAATATCTAAATCTCCCGTACTTCTGTTATAACCGTAAATATTGACAGCAAAACCACCAATAGTGATGTACTTTACATTATGTTTTTGAAAAGATTTCCAAATATTTAAAATTTGTGCAATCATTTCTTAAGGGAATATATTTTAGGAGCATTTTTTAAAGTATAAGAAAGCTCAATAATAGCCATCAATCGCTCTAATCGTTCTACATAAGAGAGCGATTTTATTTCAGCTATTCGTTTAGCTTCTAACTTTTCGGGTTTATCGTGATTCAATTTTGCCTTCATTTTTTTGACAAATATTCTTTCAAATTTACAAAATATTCAAGTTCAAAAATCAAAAATCGTTAATCTTGAATCTTTTTCTTTCTCTCAAAATAAACTCCAGCTCCAATTAATAAAAGCATTCCGATTGAACTCATTAATGCAATAGTGCTACCCGTTTTCACAACCTCTGGTTCAAATTTGAATTCTATAGTGTGTTTTCCTGCTGGGATTTGTAAACCTCTTAAAACGTAGTTTACATTTAAAATTTCAGCGTCTTTTCCATCAATTGTAGCTTTCCAACCGTTTTGATAATACATTTCAGAGAAAACTGCGAAGCCTTCATTACTATTATTTGAAACATATTTTAAATGATTTGGTTTGTAGGAAACTAAATTTATTGATGAAATAGAATCTTTTTCATATTCTAAATTTGAAATAGGAAGTGCAGGTGCTTTTAAATATTTTGTGGCATCAATAGTTCTAAAAATAGCCACTCTTTTTGTATCCAAAGTATCCAACGCTTTCATTTCTTCGTTTGCAGATTTTACTAGCTTAATTTCTTCAACAAACCAAGCATTTCCATTTGCAGCTGGATTGGCTAAAGCTAATTTTTGTCCGTTTTCATCGGATTGAATAACGTATTTTACGTTTAACATATTTAATACACGAACGTTATTTTTAGCGATTTGGTAATCAAATAATTGTTGCATTCTTCTTGGTTTCGCGGCATGATAACCACCGATTGATTTGTGGAAAAACGATGTTCTTGCACTACTCATTCCGCCTTCTACTTCAAAAACTCGGAAATGTGTCGTATCAGCTAAAATTCTTTGGTCGGCTTCCGTAGGTTCAAAAGGCATATCTACTTCTCTTGCGCTTTTGAATTGGTCTGGATTATTGCATACATAGCGTTTATCAACCATAAACAAGTCGAAAACCATTAAAACTCCAACTATAATAATCGCTGTAGTTTCTTTCATCAGGTTTTTCACGAAAAGGAATAGAACCACAAATGTTAATCCCACAAACAACATCGAACGTAACACATCAGAAGTGTAAAGTGCTTCACGATCTAATTTTAGAGTTCGGATGAATTCATCTCCATAGGCTTGTGCGTACATAGCATCGTTAGCCGAAGAGAAATTAAAAGTTCCTTTTATTAAAAATAAAACCACTAAAAGTCCGAAAGTAATCGCTCCAGACTTCCAAAGTGCATTCCATTTAGCTTTTTCATCATCTTGTTTAAAGAATTGATATAATCCTAATATGGCTAAAGCAGGCACACACAATTCTAAAATTACTTGAATAGAAGAAACCGCTCTAAATTTGTCATATAACGGAACATAATTGATAAAGAAATCAGTCAAAATACTGAAATTCTTACCCCAAGAAAGCAATAATGAAAATATTGCTCCAGATAAGAATAAATATTTGATATTTCGTTTTTCAACAAAAAAGACCATTACAAATAAGAAAAACACCACTACTCCTATGTATGCTGGTGCCGCAACAATAGGCTGTGCTCCCCAATACGCTGGTGCGTGTTCTACAAATCCTTGCACTTGATCAGCTGGATAGCCTTGTGCAACAAAATTTTGATAGGTTTCCGATTCAATACCTAAATTTTCATTGTTAGAACCTCCAAAAAGTCCTGGAGCAATTAAATTTAAACTTTCTGCAACTCCGTAGCTGTATTCGGTGATATATTCATAAGACATTGCATTGCTATCAGTCTTTGGAGAACCATCAGGATTGAAAGTTAATTCACTATTATTTCGTGTTGAAAACTTAGCATATTCTGACGTTGCCATCAAATTCGTTGCATTAGTTCCTATAGCTAAAATTCCTGCAATGGCAAAAACGCCAAATATCTTTCCTAATTCTTTGAATTCTTTATTTTTAATTGCAATTACAATATAATAAACAGCAATTATTGCCAATAAAAGCAATAAATAATACGTCATTTGGAAGTGATTCGCATTAATTTCTAATGCAGCTGCTATCATGGTAAGCAAACCTCCAATAATATATTTTCGTTGAAAAACCAATAAAACTCCCGCAACAACCATTGGCATGTAAGCGATGGCGTGTGCTTTAGCATTGTGTCCAACTCCTAAAATAATAATTAAATACGTTGACAGTCCAAAGGCTAAAGCTCCGAAAAAGGCTTTCAATGGGTCAACTTTCAACACTATCAACAAAACATAAAAACCTAAAAAATAAAGAAATAAATAATCTGCAGGTCTTGGTAAAAAGCGCAAAGCATCATCCAACATACCAATAACATCATTTGGATATTTTGCACCTAACTGATATGTTGGCATTCCTCCAAAAGCGCTGTTGGTCCAGAAAGGTTCTTCTCCAGTATCTTTTCTAAAATCAATTTGTTCTTTTGCCATTCCGGTATATTGTACGATATCGGATTGGAAAATTTTTTCTCCTTTTAAAACGGGATAAAAATAAAATAGTGATACTAAGATAAATCCAACAACGACTAATAAATGCGGATAGAATGCTTTTAAGTTCTTCATGTTTTTGCTATAAATAAAGGTGCTAAAGTAACTAAAAAAAGGATATTGTAATAATATCCTTTAAGGTAATGTTGATAAACAAAGATTTATTTTACTTCTTCATAATCGATGTATTCTCCTACTTCTTTTTTTGGTTTTGGAGCTGTATTTGTCGATTGAGTAGTGTTATTGTATTGTTCTTGTTGTTGTCTGTACTGTTCTTGCATTTTTTCTTGCATCTTATTCACTGCTTTTTGCATTAAAATAGGAGCAAAAATTCGCATTAAAAACTTAAACAAATAATAAAACAGAATGATATAAAAAATAACCTTTATAGTTCCTGTAAGCGAAGCCATTTCCATGCTAATAAATTTTAAAATTCAAAAATACAGATATTGGTTGGTAAAACTTCAAATTTGTTTCTTAAAATTATGATAAAATAACTATTTTTGGAAATAAATCTTTTTCTATGAAATCAATTCAAGCACTTTTTATTTTAATCTTCGGAATTACATCACAAATTTCATTTGGGCAATTTACCGATGAAATCAACTCTAATCGTCCAGGAAAATCGATGATGGCATTTGCTGTTGGTAAGAAAATCATTCAAACCGAAGCAGGTGTAACTTATGTTTCTGAAGATCATAATTTGTTAGGATATGAAGCAAAAGGCTTTATGGGAGAATTAGCACTTAGATATGGTGTTTGGAAAGAAGAATTAGAAGTTATCGCTGAAATTCAGTATCAAAATGACAAATTGACTTCGGGTGCTTTCGAAGAAAAAAGAAGTGGCTTTAAACAACTGACTTTAGGAGCTAAGTATTTGATTTATGACCCATTTAAAAATTACGAAGAAAAGCCAAATTTATACAGTTGGAAAGCGAATAAAAAATTCAAATGGAGACAATTTATTCCTGCTTTTGCTATGTATGCGGGAGCTAACTTTGCTGTAGGAGAAACACCTTTTAATTATGCTCCTGCTACTATTGAAGAACCAAGTTTTAGTCCAAAAGTAACTGCAATTGCTCAAAATCATTTTGGAGGAAGATGGGTTTTAGTAACCAACTTAACGTATGATAAAATTGGAACTGACTTTGCTTCTATCAACTATATTTTAACACTAACAAGAGGTTTTAATGCACAATGGTCTGGATTTATAGAAAACCAAGGTTATATGGGTGATTATTATAGCGATGGCGTTTTTAGAATTGGAGCTGCCTTTTTGTTTGATAAACACATGCAAGTGGATGCTTCAATAGGAAAAAACATAAAAGACACGCCTGGATTGTTGAATGCCGGAATTGGTTTCTCATGGCGTTTTGCTGATCAATATCAAGAAGTTCAAATTGCAAAACCTGGAACAGAAACCAAAATGGACAAAAAAATGAAGAAAAAAGGCGAAAAAGAAGCGAAGAAAAGAAAAGATGCAGTAGAATAAAATGATAACAATTAAAGAAGCCCTTACTAAAAAAGAAATGAAAGATTACGTGATGTTTTCTTTCGAATTGTATAAAAACAACCCTTATTGGATTCCGCCAATTATAGCTGAGGAATTAGAAACTTTTGACAAAACTAAGAATCCTGCACTTCAAACTGCAGAAGCTCATTTTTATTTGGCTTATAAAAACAATAAAATTGTAGGTAAAATTGCCGCAATCATAAATTGGGAAGAAGTTAACCTTTTAGGAAAAAGAAAAGCTCGTTTTGGATGGTTTGATGCTATTGATGATATTGAAGTTACCAAAGCGCTTTTAAATAAAGTAGAAGAATTAGGACGTAAACACAACATGGATCACATGGAAGGTCCAATGGGATTTTCTAATTTGGACAAAGTTGGTATTTTAAGTGAAGGTTTTGACCAAATGGGAAATATGATCACTTGGTACAGCTTACCTTATTATATCACTCATTTTGAACAACTTGGCTTTATTAAAGAAAAAGAATACATTGAAAGTGATTTCTCTTTTAATGGTATCAATCCTGAACCGTTTCAAAAAGCCAGTGAACTTATCAAAAAACGATACGAATTGCGTAGCTTGAATTTCACAAAAACAAAAGACATTATGCCTTATGTGGATAAAATGTTTGATTTGTTTAACGAAACCTATGCGAGATTACAATCCTTTGTTCCAATTAACGATATCCAAAAAGAATATTTCAAAAAGAAATACATCGGATTTATTAATCCTGAATACATTAAATTTATTTTGGATAAAAACGATAACATGATTGCTTTTGCGATAGTAATGCCTGGTTTTGCACAAGCACTTAAAAAAGCGAATGGTAAGTTATTTCCTTTCGGATTTTATCATTTACTACAAGCACGAAAACATTCAAAAGAAGTGGTTTTTTATTTAATTGGAATAACACCCGAATATCAAAGTAAAGGAGTTACTGCTATTGTTTTTGATGAATATTACAAAGTGTGTCAAGCAAAAGGAATTGAAACTTGCATTAGAACTCCCGAATTAGAAGAAAATCATGCCATTCATAATTTATGGAAGCATTTTAATTCGAAAATCAATAAACGAAGAAGAACGTATAAAAAAGAGTTATAACAAAAAAGGGATTCAAATTGAATCCCTTTTTTTATAGTTTTAATAAATGTTACTCTACATTTTCAACTGTTGAAGCTGCAATTTTAGCATACGTTCCGTTTACTAATTTTTCGCGAATTGCTTCAAAAGCAGTTAAAGTTTCATTAATATCTTCGATTGTGTGAGAAGCCGTAGGAATCATTCTCAATAAAATAATACCTTTTGGAATTACAGGATACACTACAATTGAAAGGAAAATTCCGTAGTTTTCACGTAAATCGTTTACCATAATCATTGCTTCCGGAATAGAACCTTCAAGGTAAACTGGAGTAATACAAGTATTTGTATCTCCAATATTAAATCCTTTTTCTTTTAATCCGTTTTGTAATGCGTTTACGTTTACCCATAATTTATCTTTAATTTCAGATGAATTACGCAATAACTCTAAACGTTTTAACGACCCAATAGTTTGAATCATTGGTAACGCTTTTGCAAACATTTGCGAACGTAAGTTGTATTTTAAATAATCGATAACATCTTTATCGGCAGCAACGAATGCACCAATATTTGCCATTGATTTTGCAAAAGTTGAAAAATAAACATCAATTCCATCTTGACAACCTTGCTCTTCTCCTGCTCCAGCACCTGTTTTACCAAGTGTTCCAAAACCATGTGCATCGTCAACTAACAAACGGAAATTGTATTTTTCTTTCAAGGCAACAATTTCTTTCAATTTACCTTGCTGTCCTCGCATTCCGAAAACCCCTTCTGTAATGAATAAAATTCCTCCACCAGTTTCTTCAGCCATTTTAGTAGCTCTCTGAAGGTTTTTCTCCATACTTTCAAGGTCGTTGTGCTTGTATGTGAAACGTTTTCCCATGTGTAAACGTACACCATCAATAATACAAGCATGCGAATCTACATCGTATACAATAATATCGTTTTTAGTAACCAAAGCGTCAATAATAGACACCATTCCTTGGTAACCAAAGTTTAACAAATAAGCTGATTCTTTCATTACAAAAGCAGCTAATTCTTGTTCTAATTGTTCGTGATATTTTGTATGACCACTCATCATACGAGCACCCATTGGGTAAGCCGCACCAAATTGCATTGCTGCTTCAGTATCTGCTTTACGTACTTCTGGATGATTTGCTAATCCTAAATAGTCATTCAAACTCCAGTTTAAAATATTTTTTCCTTGAAATTGCATTCTCGGACCTAATTCTCCTTCTAATTTAGGGAATACAAAATATCCTTCTGCTTGAGAAGCCCATTTTCCTAATGGACCTTTATTGTTTTGAATTCTTTCGAATAAATCTTTTACCATGATATAATAGGTGTTAAAAACGGAGCAAAAGTAAAAAGAAAAAAGTTTTTATTGAATGATTCTGATTAACTTTTTAAATTAAATTCAAAAAAAACTTGTTTATTGCAGAAATGGACTTACATTTGCACCGAACGACACAGAAATGTGGTTACACGTTCACCTTAAAAGTCGGGGGCTCCACCTCGACTTTTTGCTTTTTATACATTTCGTATCTTTGTTTTTTTAAATCATTTTTTATGAAACTCGTATTTGCTTCCAATAACAAAAATAAAATTCAGGAAATTCAGGCTTTAGTTCCAAACACTATTCAAATTGTAAGTTTAGAAGATATTGGTTGCACCGAAGATATTCCAGAAACAGCTGATACGATTGAAGGAAATGCCATTTTAAAAGCCAATTACGTTACCGAGAAATATGGTTACGATTGCTTTGCAGATGACACCGGTTTAGAAGTGGATGCTTTAAATGGCGCTCCAGGAGTTTATTCCGCTCGATATGCAGGCGAACAAAAAGATGCGAATGATAATATGGATAAACTTTTATCGGAATTAAGCGACAAACCGAATAGAAAAGCAAATTTCAAAACAGTTATAGCTTTAAACCTTAACGGAAAACAAAACCTATTTACCGGAATCATCAACGGAAAAATCATAGATAAAAAAATTGGAACCAACGGTTTTGGTTACGACCCTATTTTTGTCGCTGAAGAATATGAAAAAACCTTTGCTGAACTAACCATGGAAGAAAAATCAACCATTAGTCATAGAGGAATTGCGGTAAAAGAACTTATTCTTTTCTTGCAAAAACAGAGCCTATAGGTAAACTCCAATTGTATTTAAAAGCAATTAATCGCAAAGAAATAATAAAAACTGCAACTATTAGCGAAATAATATCACTTTGTATTTGTAATTCTTGCAAAAGAAAAAATAGAATTCCGCCAGCAATACAAAGCGTTGCATAAATTTCTTTTCGAAACAAAACTGGAATTTCATTACACAAAATATCGCGAATAACACCTCCAAAAGTAGCTGTAATTGTTCCTAAGATTACACAAATAACTGGGCTTAGTCCAAATTCCAAACCTTTTTCTAAACCAATTAAGGTAAAAACCCCTAATCCAATCGTGTCAAATAAAAACATGGAGATTCTTAAACGCTCTAAATAGCAATTAAAAATAATTGAAAGAAAAAATCCAATCGTAATAATAAATACATAATCAATATCTAACATCCATCCTACTGGCGTTCTTCCTATCATAACATCGCGAACTGTTCCACCTCCTAAAGCAGTAACAAATGTAATACAATACACGCCAAATAAGTCCAGCTTCTTATAAATTGCAGTCAAAGCTCCCGAAATAGCAAACACTAATGTTCCGATAATATCTAACAGTTCAAACATCTTATATCATTTCTTACAAAAGTACTTCATTTTGCAATTTTTCTATCCCGAAATTAACTATAAAACATTTTTTATAAAATCTGTGAAAAACATTAAAATCATAACAAATTGAAAATCAATAAGTAACAAATTAGTTAATCTGATTTATAAAGCGTACCTTTGCACCCAATTTAAAATATTTTATGAATAAATTTGAACAATTAGGATTGAATGAGTCGCTACTGCTGGCGATTAAAGATCTAGGATTTGAGAATCCGTCAGAAGTGCAAGAAAAAGCGATTCCAGTACTATTGGAACAAAACACAGATTTAGTTGCCCTAGCGCAAACAGGTACAGGGAAAACCGCAGCTTTTGGTTTCCCGCTAATTCAAAAAATTGATGCTGAGAACAAAAATACTCAAGCCTTAATTTTATCGCCAACACGTGAATTATGCTTACAAATCACCAACGAGATTAAATTATACTCAAAGTACATAAAGGGGTTACATACTGTGGCTGTTTATGGTGGTGCAAGCATTACAGAACAAGCTAGAGAAGTTAAACGTGGTGCACAAATTATTGTGGCTACACCAGGTAGAATGCAAGACATGATTAACAGAGGTCTTGTAAACATTAAAAACATCGATTTTTGTATCTTAGATGAGGCAGATGAGATGTTAAACATGGGATTCTACGAAGACATTTGTTCCATTTTATCGGACACACCAGACGAGAAAAACACTTGGTTATTCTCTGCAACAATGCCTGCTGAAGTAGCTCGTATTGCAAAACAATTCATGTCGAGCCCAGAAGAAATTACGGTTGGACACAAAAATTCAGGTTCGGCTACCGTTTCTCACGAGTATTACGTAGTAAACGCAAGAGACCGTTACGAAGCTTTAAAACGTTTAGCTGATGCTAATCCAGACATTTTCTCAGTAGTTTTTTGTAGAACAAAACGTGATACACAAGCAGTTGCTGAAAAATTAATCGAAGATGGTTACAATGCTGCGGCTTTACATGGAGATTTATCGCAAGCACAACGTGATGGCGTAATGAAATCATTCCGTGGTCGTCAAATTCAAATGTTGGTTGCTACTGACGTTGCAGCTCGTGGAATTGACGTTGATAATGTAACTCACGTAGTAAATTATCAATTACCAGACGAAATTGAAACCTACAACCACCGTTCGGGAAGAACTGGTAGAGCAGGGAAATTAGGAACTTCAATTGTAATCGTTACGAAAAGTGAATTGAGAAAAATTCATTCTATCGAGCGTATTATCCAACAAAAATTCCAAGAAAAAACAATCCCTTCTGGAATTGAAATCTGCGAAATTCAGTTATTACACTTAGCAAACAAAATTAAAGACACAGAAGTTGATCATGATATTGACACCTATTTACCTGCAATTAATGAAGTTTTAGATGGTTTATCTAAAGAAGAGTTAATTAAGAAAATGGTTTCTGTTGAATTTAATAGATTCATCAACTATTACAAATCAAAACGTGATTTAACAGGCGAAAGAGGAAGTGATAGAGAAAGAAGTTCTGAACCAAGAGAAATTAGAGCGGGTGATCCAGTTCGTTATTTCATCAACATTGGTGCAAGAGACGATTTCGATTGGATGCAATTAAAAGATTTCATCAAAGAAACTTTAGATTTAGGCAGAGATGACGTATTTAAAGTAGACGTTAAAGAAGGTTTCTCTTTCTTTAATACCGATGGCGAGCATACTGACAAAGTAATGTCTGTTCTTAACGGATATGACATGAACGGTCGTAGAATCAACGTTGAAATTTCTAAAAACGACGGTGGCGGAAGACGCGATCACAACGGAAGAAATTCTGGTGGCGGAAGACGTGAAGGCGGATTTAGAGGCGAAAGAAGCGGTTCGGCTCCAAGAAGAGAAGGTGGAAGAGACGGAGGTTTCAGAAGCGATAGAGGTTCGGCTCCAAGAAGAGAAGGCGGAAGAGATGGTGGTTTCAGAGGAGAAAGAAGTAATGAAAGAAGCAGTTCGGCTCCAAGAAGAGAAGGCGGATTTTCTGACAGAGCTCCAAGACGTGCTGAAAGCGCTGGAGATTCATCAAGACCAAGAAGACCAAGAAGAAGCTAACGATTTTCGTTAATTTTCTTATAATTTTATAGAAAACTACAAAATATCACCTTTTGATTCGTATTTTTGAATCAATAATTTAAAGGATGAGATATTTTGTAGTTTTTCTTTTTGCATTAATTTCTAATATCTGTTTTTCACAAACAGATTCTCTGGTAAAGAATATAAAAGGTACCGTAATTCATAACGATACTAAACTTCCAATGGCTAACGTTCACGTTATTAACGCTTCACGCGTAAAAGGAACCGTAACCACTCCTAGCGGAACATTTGAAATTGAAGCTAAAGTAAATGACACCTTATTATTTACTTATGTGGGTTATGAAAATGTAAAAGTAAAAGTAACTAACGACTGGATTAAACAAAACCCAACTAAAATTTATCTTAGCGAAAAAACGTATGTTTTAGACGAAGTTGTAGTTGCTAAATACAATTTAACAGGCTATGTTGATGTTGATACCAAATTAATTCCTGTTGCCGATGATTCTTATCGCTATAGTATTTCTGGACTAAAAGCCGGTTACGAAGCTGGAACTTACAGACCTGGAGCCATTGCAAAAGTATTGGGTTCTATTTCAAATCCAGCTGATTTCTTGTATAACATCTTTGGCAAACGTCCAAAAGAAATGAAAAAGCTGAAAGAAATGAAAAAGGATGACACTGTTAGAAATCTTTTAGCCACTAAATTTGATAGAGAAACACTCGCAGCATTATTAGAAATTAATAAAGAAGACATTCCTTTAATTCTTCAAAATTGTAACTATTCAGAATATTTTATTCAAACTGCAAACGACTTACAAATCATGGATGCCATTAGTGCGTGCTATGAAGATTATAAAATCTTAAAGAAGAATAAATAATTTCAAATTACTCTTCACTATTTGACAATTCAGTTGCTTAAAAACAGTAACGCTTAATAAAAATAGAATGAAAGCAACTCAATTATACAAAGACTTTTTTGAAAGCGAAAAATCAGGCGGACTAGTCTTAATTGCCTTTACCCTGACTTCCTTGTTTATAGCCAATTCAAACTTCGGAAATTCCTACATTCATTTGTGGGAAACCCAATTTGCAGGTCATAGTATTGAACACTGGATTAACGATGGATTAATGACAATTTTCTTTTTACTAATTGGTTTAGAATTAGAAAGAGAAATATACAAAGGCGAGTTATCACATATAAAAGACGCTTTACTTCCTGTTTTTGGAGCTGTAGGCGGAATGATTGTTCCTGCAACTATCTTTTTGCTTTTTAATTTTGGAACTAGTACACAATCAGGAGCCGGAATTCCAATGGCAACAGATATTGCGTTTGCATTGGGAATTTTATCATTATTAGGAAATCGTGTACCTACTTCACTAAAAATATTTTTAACCGCTTTAGCGGTAATTGACGACCTTGGTGCAATCATTATAATTGCCGTTTTTTATACCAAAACATTATTATTGGCCAACTTACTAATTGCTTTAGGGATTTTTGCTTTTTTATTAGTCTTAAATCGATTAAAAGTACATTCTCTTATTCCTTACCTTATTGGAGGAATTATAATGTGGTATTTTATGTTACATTCTGGAGTACATGCAACAATTACTGGAGTTTTATTAGCTTTTGCGATTCCTTTTGGAGATGGTGAAGAAAAATCACCATCCTATATTTTACAACACTTTTTACACAAACCTGTTGCCTTTCTCATTATGCCAATTTTTGCATTAGCTAATACTGCAATTATAATTGGTTCTGATTTTAATAGCATTATAACACAAAATTATAGCATTGGTATTGCTTTAGGACTTATTATTGGAAAACCATTAGGAATAATTGCTATTCTATTTTTAGCGATTAAACTAAAATTGTGTCAACTTCCTAATGAAATCAACTGGAAATCCATTCTTGGTGTTGGTTTCTTAGCTGGAATTGGTTTCACGATGTCTATTTTTATTACACTTTTAGCTTTTGAAGATGAAACCATCATTAATAATTCTAAATTTATAATCTTACTTTCTTCTTTAATTGCTGGAATAATCGGATTCATAACTTTAAAACTATCGTTGAAAGATATGCATCTCGAAGAATAAACTAGTAACTTGAATTCATTTCATGAAACTTCTTTTCAATAAACTCAATATCTTTTATCGATTTTCGAGTCCAATCTAAACGTTTTTCTAAAACTTCTTCTTCCGATAATTGCCAATTAATCTCCGATTGACGCAAACGATTTGTCACATCTTGAATAATAATCGCAGCAGAAACCGAAATATTCAAACTTTCGGTATAACCCACCATCGGAATTTTCAAAAAACCATCCGCTTGCTGAATTACTTCTTCCGATAATCCGTTTCGCTCTGTTCCAAAAAACAAAGCTGAAGGTTTAGAAATATCAAATTCGTGCAACATACAAGAATCATTATGAGGAGTTGTAGCAATAATTTGATATCCTTTAGCTTTCATCTCATCAATACAACTTTGAACGGTATTAAAACGATTCACATCTACCCATTTTTGAGCACCCATCGCAATTTCAGTATCAATTCGCTTACCAAATTTTTGTTCAATAACATTCAATTCTTGTATTCCAAAAACTTCACAACTACGCATTACTGCGCTAGTATTATGTAATTGATACACATCTTCCATTGCAATAGTGAAATGTTTGGTTCTGTTTTTCAACACTCGTAAAAAGCCTTCTTTTCTATTTTCAGTTAGAAAACCTTCTAAATATGTTAACAACTCTTGATTAAATTTCTCCATATCGCAAAAATAATACTACTTTTTTTATTATTTTAGACAAAAAAAAGAAAATTGCATGACACAAGAAGAACTTTTGCCCCTATTACTTAAAAAAGACGATAGGTCATTTACGCTACTCTATGATAATTATTCGAAGAGTTTGTACGGAATTATTTTCAATTTAATTAAAGACAAAGAAGAAGCAGAAGATGTGCTTCAGGAAGTTTTTGTTAAAATTTGGAAAAATATTGATACGTACAACACCTCTAAAGGTCGACTTTACACTTGGATGTTAAACATTGCCCGTAATACTTCTATCGATAAATTACGTTCTAAAAACTTTAACAACAATCAGAAAAACTTATCTACCGATAATTTCGTACATATACTTGACGATAACTCGAAGACCATCAACAAAATAGATGCGATTGGAATTAAAGAGTTTATCAAAAAACTGAAGCCAAAGTGCATCCAACTAATTGATTTGTTGTTTTTTAAAGGGTATACCCAACAAGAAGCATCTGATGAATTAGAGATTCCTTTAGGAACCGTAAAAACGCAGAACAGAAATTGTATGAATGAATTAAGACTAATGATCAATGAATAGTAGAGAATATATAGAATCAGGTATTTTAGAACTGTATGTATTTGGAAAACTTTCCGATGAAGAAATTGCGGAAGTCAATCAAATGGCAGCACAATATCCTGAAGTGAGAGAGGAAATTAAGGCTATTGAAGCTGCAGTCATTAATTTATCACACAGTGTAGCACCTCATTTATCGGCAACGAATTTCGAAAAAATCAGAGCCGAATTACTAGGAAGAAGCAAAGTAGTGACCATGAAACCACGTTCAAATTGGTCACAATATACGGGTTGGGTTGCTGCAGCAGTATTAGTGGTTGGTTTCGGACTTCAATTTTATAAATTAAATCAAACTAATGAAACCTTAAATAAAGTTTCTAATCAGAAAGACTTATTACAAGAATCGGTTGTGGATTTAGAATTAAAGAAGAAAGAATCTGAAGAAGTTTTAGCTATTTTAAGAGATACGAGTAATATTGCCGTAGCTTTAGCAGGACAACAAGTAGCTCCAAATGCTTATGCAAAAGCTTATTACAACAAAAACACAAAAGAAGTATATATCGATGCTTCTGGTTTACCAACTCCTCCAGAAGGAATGGTGTACCAAGTTTGGGCGTTAAAATTAGAACCTGTTTTAACACCTACAAGTATTGGATTGCTTGATTCGTATGCTACAAGTACTACAAAAGTAATTAAAGTAGAAAACGCAAATGAAGCACAAGCCTTTGGAATTACATTAGAACCAGCTGGCGGAAGTGCCGGACCAACAATGGAACAACTCTATACCTTAGGAAAAGTATAATATTCAAATGCGTCTTTATGGCGCATTTGTTTTTTAAAATTGCAAAAGAAAAATGAAAAAAATTGTAGTACTAACAGGTGCTGGAATTAGTGCCGAAAGTGGAATCAAAACATTCCGAGATGCGGATGGCTTGTGGGAAGGCCACGATATCATGGAAGTAGCTTCGCCAATTGGTTGGAAGAAAAATGCCGAATTAGTATTGGACTTTTACAACAAAAGAAGGGCGCAACTTTTAACAGTTATACCCAACAAAGCACACGAAATTCTAGCCGAATTAGAAGCACATTTCGACATTCACATCATAACCCAAAACGTTGACGATTTACACGAAAGAGCTGGTAGCAACAAAGTAATTCATCTACATGGCGAATTATTAAAAGTGCGAAGCATTTCAAACGAGAACTTCGTAATCGATTGGAAGCACGATTTAAATCTAGGCGATTTCGATTTAGAAGGCAATCAATTGCGACCACATATTGTTTGGTTTGGCGAAGACGTTCCCATGATTGAACATGCTATCGATATTGTAGAAACCGCTGACATTTTAATTATTATCGGAACTTCATTACAAGTCTATCCAGCTGCTGGATTAATGAATTATGTAGACCAAAATGTTCCAGTTTATTACATCGATCCAAATCCAGCCACCATTTATGATTTACCAAACGAATTGAAAGTTATACCGCTAACCGCCGTTGAAGGAATGAAAATTGTAAAAGAAGAATTGGTAAATTCTATCCAAAAAACTTCTGACTTCTAACTTCTAACTTCTAACTTCTTATTATATTTGCACTTCTTTAAACAACACACAACAAAATGCAATTAACAGAATTAAACGCTATTTCGCCAATTGATGGTCGTTATAGAAGCAAAACTATTTCATTATCTCCTTATTTTTCTGAAGAAGCCTTAATTAAATACCGCGTACTGGTAGAGGTTGAATATTTTATTGCTTTGCGCGAAGCTGATTTACCTCAATTAGCAAAAATTGACAAATCAATTTACGATTCTTTAAGAGACATTTACAAAAACTTTTCTACCGAAGATGCTCTTTGGATTAAAGAAACCGAAAAAACAACGAATCACGATGTTAAAGCGGTAGAATATTTCATCAAATCGAAATTCGACGGTTTAGGATTACAAGAATTTAAAGAGTTTATCCATTTCGGATTGACTTCTCAAGATATCAACAATACCGCTATTCCACTTTCAACTAAAGAAGCATTTGAAAACGTTTATTTGCCAAGTTTAGTAAGTGTAATTGCAAAATTAAAAGAATTAGCAATGGAATGGAAAGACGTTCCAATGTTGGCTAGAACTCACGGTCAACCGGCTTCTCCTACCCGTTTAGGAAAAGAAATTTTAGTGTTCGTAGAACGTTTAGAAGAGCAAATGCGTTTGTTATTCAATGTCCCTTTTGCAGCTAAATTTGGTGGCGCAACTGGAAATTACAACGCTCACAAAGTAGCTTATCCAAACACGGATTGGAAAAAATTCGGGACAGATTTCGTGGAAAATAGTTTAGGATTACACCATTCGTTCCCAACAACACAAATTGAGCATTACGACCATTTTGCAGCCTTTTTCGATGCGTTAAAACGTATCAATACGATTCTAATTGATTTAGATAGAGATATTTGGACGTATGTTTCAATGGATTATTTCAAACAAAAAATCAAAGCGGGCGAAATTGGTTCTTCGGCTATGCCACATAAAGTAAATCCAATTGATTTTGAAAATTCAGAAGGAAATTTAGGAATTGCGAATGCGATTTTCGAACATTTATCAGCAAAATTACCACTTTCAAGATTACAACGCGATTTGACTGACAGTACGGTTTTACGTAATATCGGCGTACCAATGGGACACACGTTAATCGCTTTTGAAGCTACTTTAAAAGGATTAAATAAATTGTTATTGAACGAAGACAAATTCGCAGAAGATTTAGAGAAAAACTGGGCGGTGGTTGCTGAAGCCATTCAAACAATTTTACGTCGTGAAGGTTATCCAAATCCATACGAAGCATTAAAAGACTTAACCAGAACGAATACTGTAATTAACAAAGAAGCGATTCACAATTTCATCGGAACATTAAACGTTTCAGAAGATGTTAGAGAGGAGTTAATGCAAATTACACCGAGTAACTATTTGGGGATTTAATTTCAAAAATTTCTTTATCTTTGATTATCATTTTAATCTAAACTTGTGAACGATGAAATACAACATATCCTTTCAGGAAAGAGCCAAGTTAAGCATGGAGATTTTATCCAAACAGTCATTAGTTTCCTTAGAAGAAGCGAAGCAACAAGTAATTTGGTTAAAGAAGATAAGTACTTCAAAGAAAAAGAAACAAAGAGTTTAATTGAATTTATTGAACAAAATAAATTTTGGGTCGAAAACATTAATCTTGAAAATTACATTTCTCAAGGTGCAGAACAGAAAGTATATTTAAAAAATGACAAAAGTGTTCTCAAACTAAACGATTCCATATATTACACTTCATGGATTGATTACCTAAATAATTTATTGCTAAATAATTATTTCTTTTTTGATACGGCTTATGAACTTTTAGGATTTTATAAGAGTGAAAATGTTTTATATGCAGTTGTAGAACAGCCATTTGTAAAAGCAACTGAAAAAACAGATTTAGAATTGGTAAAGCAATTTATGTTGAGTAATGGATTTGAAAACTCAAGAAATAATGATTATATCAATAGAAACTATGGAATTATTTTAGAAGATTTACATGATGAAAATGTATTAACTCAAAATGGTTTTTTGTTTTTTATCGACACTGTATTTTATATCATTTAAACATGCCAAAATCTATCAGTATAAAATTAATTTCCATTAGTTTGCTGATAGGTTTTTTCTTTTATTCATGTTCGTCTTCTAAAACCATTTCCTCAAATTCTAGAGCAGGCGTAGTCATTACGTTTGATGATTATTTCGTAAACGAATGGAAAGAAGCAGATACAAAACTCACAAAATACAATTGGAAAGCGACTTTTTGTGTGAGTAATTTTGAAAAGCTTACAACTTCAGATATCTCAAATTTAAAAGCACTTCAAAATAAAGGACACGAAATTGCGGGTCACGGATTTCGTCATCTCAATGCAAAAGAATTCACCAAGAAAAACAACAAACAGCAATACTTAATAGTTGAAATTTTTCCATTAATTGAAGCATTTAAAAAAGAAGGAATTGAAATTAAATCGTTTGCTTATCCTTTTGGAGCCAAAACACAAACGTTAGACTACGAATTACAAAAACACTTCGATATCATTAGAGGAACAGCAAAAGGCGGCAAAAAAGTAGCTGACAACGCTAATTTCTATAACGGAACTCGACTTGCAAACGGAATTGGAATCGACAGTAATTACGAGCATTTTAGTTTAAACTACTTAACTAAAGTTTTAAATTACGCTAAAAAGCACAATAAAATAGTCGTTTTTTACGGACACAAACCTGTTGACAAAGCTACAAATGAGTATGAAGTAGATCTGAAAACATTAGAAATGATTTGTCAATTTGTGGTTTCAAACCAAATGAAATTTTATACCCTTCAAGAACTAAATTCGTTAAAAAAATAATAAATTTAAATGCATAAAGAATTGAAATTTTGAAAAACCAACGCTTTTCACTATTTTAGTAAAAATTCAAATTTATGCCAATATTTCTAACTGCCTCTACTGTTCATTTACCCAATTTAATTAGTGATTTAGGACTAATTTTAGTCACTGCAGCCATTGCAGTATTAATTTTTAGAATCTTAAAACAACCTTTAGTTTTAGGATATTTAGTTGCAGGGTTTTTAGCAGGAAATAAATTCGGTTTTTTTCCAACGGTTAAAGACATGAATAGCGTAACGGTTTGGGCAGAAATTGGTGTAATATTTCTCTTATTCAGTTTAGGACTCGAATTTAGTTTCAAAAAACTAATGAAAGTCGGCGGAACAGCTTCCATAACCGCTTTAACTCAAATCATTTCAATGGTAGCCTTAGGTTATTTCGTAGGACAATTGATGGATTGGGGAAAAATGAATAGTCTGTTTTTAGGCGTTATTTTATCCATATCTTCCACAACCATAATTTTAAAAACCTTTGACGAATTAGGTGTAAAAACACAAAAATTCGCCGGAAATGTAATTGGAGCGTTAATTGTTCAAGATATTTTAGCCATTTTAATGATGGTTTTATTGTCAACCGTTGCTGTTAGTCAACAATTTTCAGGGACCGAATTATTGCAATCCGTTTTAAAATTGGTTTTCTTTTTAACCATTTGGTTTGTAGCGGGAATTTTCTTTATACCAACTTTACTAAAAAAAGCCAAACACCTTTTAACTGATGAAATGTTGCTAATTGTTTCATTAGCGTTATGCTTATTGATGGTTTTATTTGCTGCAAATGTTGGCTTCTCTCCTGCTCTTGGAGCTTTTATCATGGGTTCTATTATTGCCGAAACCACACAAGCAGAACACATTGAACATTTGGTAAAACCCGTAAAAGATTTATTCGGTGCGGTTTTCTTCGTTTCGGTCGGAATGTTAATAGATCCTGAAATGTTAATGAAATACGGATTTCCCGTTGCCATCTTAACGTTGGTTGTTATCTTAGGACAATCGTTAAGTGCAACCATTGGCGCTTTATTTTCGGGACAACCGTTGAAACAATCCATACAAACTGGTATGAGTTTATCGCAAATTGGCGAGTTTTCATTCATCATCGCTACATTAGGAATGACGTTAAATGTAACTAGTGATTTCTTATATCCAATTGTCGTAGCCGTTTCGGCTATAACCACCTTTACGACTCCGTTTATGGTGAAATTTTCAACACCATTTTCGTCTTATTTAGAGAAAAAATTACCAAGACGTTGGGTAAAAAAAATCGAACGATACAGCGCCAATACCGAAGCTATCAAATCGGTTAGTACTTGGCAAATTGTATTGAAAGCCTACTTAACTCAAGTAATAATTCACTCGATTATTATTGTGGCGATTATTTTACTTTCGTCGAAATATATTCTGCCTTTGGTTGAAGATTCGCGTTTTGGAAATGCCATTGCTGCTTTAATAACAGTTGTAATTTTATCACCATTTTTATGGGCTTTATCGCTAAGAAGAGTCGCAGTAGAACAAGTGCAAGAATTAATGCAAGTGAGAAAATATCAAGGACCGATTATCGTATTAGTCTTCTTTAGAATTGCACTTTCACTTTTCTATATGGGATTTGTATTGAATGAGTTTTTCTCTCCTGTAATCGCCATTATTGCATTAGTTATTGGAATTGTGTCGTACATTTTATTCCCGAAACGATTGCATGCTTTTTATAACAAAATTGAAGGTCATTTCCTAAGAAATTTCAACGACCGAGAAATTGCAAAACAAGTCAACAAACGTCAAAATGTGCTTTCACCTTGGGATGGTCACATGGCCGATTTTGTTATTGCCAAAGAATCGAATTTAGCAGGAAAAACTTTGGAAGAATTGAAAATTAGAGAGCAATTCGGAATCAATATTGCGGCGATTAAACGTGGTGATGTAACGATTAATATTCCTATTAGAACTGAACGCCTATTTCCCGGTGACGAAATCAACGTAATTGGAACCGATGAACAAGTAAAATTATTCAAAAACTTCTTAGACAAACACGAAATCGACGAACCAGAAGCTTTCATTAAAGAAGACATCATTTTACAACAATTGGAGCTAAAAAACCGTGTTTGCATTGGAAAAAGCATCCGAGAATCGCAAATTAGAGAAAAAACACACGGCATCATCGTAGGCATCGAACGCAACGGAAAACGTATTCTAAACCCAGAATCGCATTGGATTTTAGAATCTGATGATATTTTATGGATTGCTGGTGATAGGAAAAAGATTAATGAGTTTTTGAAGGGGTAATTCTTAAGTGGTCAGTTGGCAGTAACAGTGTTCAGTTATCCACAACTTTGTCATTCAGAAGGAATCTCTTTTTTGGCATGAAAGTTGATTTTTCTTTCAAAACTAACTTTATGAAATCATTTTACATCCTTCTATTATCCATTACAATATTTTCTTGCCAAAAAGAAAAAACTTCTTTACCAATTGAAGAAAATTTAATTGCAATTTCTTCTCAATTAAAAACGGATAAATTGCAAACTTTTGAGTTTGTTCTTAAAAACGACACCTTAATTTCAGGGAAAGAAGGCACTAAAATTTGGATTACTAAAGATTTGTTTGAAAATTATACTAATGGAAAAATCACTTTTGAATTAAAAGAGTTTTATTCCAAAGAAGATATGATTTTAAATGGTTTATCAACTGTTACTATTAAGGACGAATTATTAGAATCTTCTGGAATGTTTTACATCAATTTCAAAGAAGAAGGTAAACAATTGAAAATCAAAAAAGGAAAATCTTATGAAGTTACAATTCCAAACAAACCCTTAGCGGATAGTAATATTTATTATAACAATAATGATTCTATTTTTAGATGGGAGTTAGCAAAAACTGATATAAAAGTTTCATTTCCAGACATCTTAAGAAATCGTGCATTTGGAATTAGCGTAGGTAAAGATGGTGTAGGTGGCTTTTTTAGAGAAACAACTTTAGATAGTCT
>NZ_JAKLJH010000012.1 GCF_023151265.1 Flavobacterium sp. | reverse complement strand
TTTAAGTACTTTCATTAGAACACCTTGGACATTAATCACATTTAATTTCTTTCATGCTGGATTTTTGCATTTGATTTTTAATTTGATGGTGCTACATTTTTCTGGACGTTTATTCAATACTTATTTTACAGATAAGCAATTGTTTGGTGTTTATGTTTTAGGAGGCATTTTCTCTGGAATCACATTCGTTCTTTCGTATGTTTTTATTGGGAAAGCAGGTTTGTTAGTCGGAGCAAGTGGTGCTATTATGGCCATTTTAATTGCCGCAGCAACGTATGCGCCTTTTATGCTATTGCGTATTCCGTTAATTGGTATTGTGAAGCTTTGGCACGTGGCTTTTGTTATTTTGTTAGTAGACTTAATTCAAATGCCGTTAGATAATACAGGCGGACATTTAGCTCATTTAGGTGGAGCTTTATTCGGATTTATCTACATTAAGTTATTGCAATCAGGTAAAGATATTACAAAGCCTTTTTCAGCTGTATTAGGTGCTTTTGCGAATCTTTTCAAACCTAAAAAGAAAACGCCATTTAAAAAAGTACATCGCAATGCAACAAAAAAAGGCGTAAATTCGTTTCAAGATAATAAAGATATGACTCAAAAGCAGATTGATGATATTTTAGATAAAATCAGTAAATCGGGCTATGATAGTTTAACAAAAGAAGAAAAGGAATTCCTATTTAAAGCAGGAAAATAATACATGCAAAAGCAAAGTTGGTTAAGCAAATTAATGTTTTTTCTTAATATAGTTTTAGCTGTAGTAACTTTTGTTGCTTATACTTTGCCTTTTTTAGCGCCAAAAGTTTTTCCGTTTTTGAGTGTTTTAACATTAGGATTGCCAGTTTTTTTATTCCTTAATTTTTTCTTTTTTGTGTATTGGTTGCTTCAGTTAAAGCGTTATATGTTGCTATCTGGATTTGTTTTGTTATTAGGAATTACGTTTGTAAATCGATTTTATAAATTTTCTGAAACTAATATTCCAGCTGAAACTTCCGATTTTAAATTGATGAGTTACAACGTTAGATTGTTCAACTTATATGAATGGTTGCCTAATAAAGATGTGCCTGAACAAATTTCGAAATTCATAGTAGAAGAACAGCCTGATATTTTGTGTTTGCAAGAGTTTTCTCCAAACGAATTGGTTTCAAAATCGTTCAACTTTAAATACAATTTTACAAAGTTGTATGGAGGAAAAAATAAATACGGACAAGCCATTTATTCTAATTTTAAAATAATTGACGAAGGAGAAATTGAATTTCCAAATTCGAGTAACAATGTCATTTTTGCTGATATTGTAAAAGGTAAAGACACTATTCGTGTGTACAGTATGCATTTGCAATCCATAAAAATCAGTACGGATATTCACGAAAAAATTGATGAGGAAAAGTCAAAGTTTATTTTCAAACGTTTAAGCGAAGCTTTTACTGTGCAACAACAACAAGCGGAATTGATTAAAAAACATTTTGAAGATTGTAAGTTTTCAAAAATTATTTGTGGTGATTTGAATAATAGTGCTTTTTCTTACGTGTACCGAACTATTAAAGGCGATATGAAAGATGCTTTTGAACAAGCTGGAACTGGTTTTGGTAAATCGTACAATTACAAATATTATCCGGCTCGAATTGATTATGTTTTTGTGGAAGAAAACATTGAAGTAAAAGAATTCAAATCAATTGAAACTTTTCAGCAAAGTGATCATTTTCCACAAATTACACGTTTGAAAATCGATGAAAAAGAATAATCCTAAAGTTGTTGGTTCTTCAAATAATCAACAGCGTATCTTCCTTCGTTAAAAAGTAAATCTAAAATACTTAAATTATTGATAAAACCATGTTTTTCATTGAAAACTTGTGTGTATTCTTCTAATTGTGTAGTGTCTTTTTTTCCGTTTACTAAATGTCTGAAATCGTTATAATCAGAAACTTCATGGAAGAATTCAGTAGTTTTTTGAGGTTGAATGTTAATTCCTAATGAATCGTTTACCAACTGAAAAACTTCTAAATTCAAATCCATTAAAAACTCGTGTTTCTTTTCAAATAATGGACGAAAATCATCTTCAAAATATTCAAAAAAAGGTGAAGTTCTGTAAGCGGCTTCCAGTGATTTAAAATGATTTTTTTGCCATCCAAAATCATTTTCAATGCGAACATCTTTATACTTTTGATGTTTTTCAATAGCATGTTTTACAGGGATATTCAATAATTGAACTCCGTTTGGACTATAAATATACATCCTGTTTCTATTGGTTTGCTTTTGAAAATTATCTTCCATTTCAAATGTAACCGAATCTGCTTGAAGCATCACTACATAATGACTAATTGATGGGAAATAAGTTGGATGTATAAGAATGTTGTTCATGATAAAATATTGTTTTTAAAAACACGAATTTCACTAATTAGCACGAATTAATTTGTGATAATTAGTGAAATTTATGTTTGTAATATAATTAAGCTTCTTCTTTCTTTTTCTTCTTTTTTCTGAAGTAATCAAAAGCAAAATATCCAGCTAACGCGATTAAAAAATATTGAAAATACGATTTTGGTTGGCCATCACCGCTAACGGTTGTAAATAATCTATCCCAACGGATGCTCCAGTTTTTAAGACCATCGTTAATACCATCGATACTCATCCAAATGAAAATAGGTTTACCAACAATATGGTCAGCAGGAACAAATCCCCAATAACGCGAATCTAATGAGTTGTGACGGTTGTCTCCCATCATCCAATAGTAATCTTGTTTAAAAGTGTAAGAAGTGGCAACCTGACCGTTGATACGGATTTCATCTCCGTTTACTTTTAAGTCATTTCCTTCATATTCGCCAATTATTTTTTTATAAAGCGGTAAATTTTCTTTGTTTAAGGCTACTGTTTTTCCTGCTTCAGGTATGTAAATTGGTCCCATATTATCACGGTTCCAATTGTTTTTTACTGAAGGTTTTCCATCTTGAATGTCAGTAAAAATACCATCTTCACTTGTTTTACTAATTTGACGTTTTACAGAACCAATTCTACTATCCGATTTAAGTTTTTCGTATTTTTCAGCTGTTAAGTTTCCATAAAAATAACTTGGAGAAATCATCAAACCTAATTTGTTATAAATATCTTGATCTATCTGACCTGTTACAGCTGTAGTTAAGGTGTCTCTTGCTATTTCTTCAAATGCATATCTGCTGATTAGCTCATTTTTGAATTCAGGTTTGTCCCAAATTTCATTTTTAATTTCAAATAACGGATAGCCTTCTGTAATTTGGTAGAAGCTTTTAATTTCATCAGCATTTACATTATTTGTTTTAATTAAATAAAAATACTGTGGTTTTGCTCTTTCAGGAAGAATTGATTCTTTTCCGTTAATAAAAATGATACCATCTCTAATTTCAAAATTATCTCCTGGAATAGCGGTACAACGTTTTACGTAGTTGGTTTTTTTGTCGATTGGTTTGTCATATCTTTTATCAGCGGCTTTGTACATGTGAAACAATGTGTCTGCAGGCCAGTTAAACACTACAATATCATTACGCTCAATTTTTTGCACAGCAGGAAAACGGAAATAAGGTAATGAAGGTTTTGCTAAATATGATTTTACTTTTACAACAGGTAAAGTATCGTGAACCATTGGTGCAGCAATTGGTGTCATTGGTGTTCTTGCACCGTAATGGAATTTACTCACAAACAAAAAGTCACCTACCAATAAAGATTTTTCTAACGATGAGGTTGGAATGGTGTAAGGTTGGATGAAATAGGTGTGAACTAAAGTTGCCACAACAATAGCAAACGATAATGAACCCAAAGTATCCATGGTTTTGTTCGGTGCTTTTAAATCGCGATCAGCATGATATGTTACTTCTTGTGTATAGTTTACATAAGCGATGTAAAATCCTAAGGTAACAACACCTAAAACCATGTCTAAGGTTGATTTTTTACCGAAAGTTCTTAAGGTTTCAATCCAAATGATTGGAAATAAAAATAAATTGATAACTGGAATAAACAGTAGTAAAATCCAATATTTCGGGCGGTTTATGATTTGCATCAATACAATTCCGTTATACACTGGAACAAATGCTTCCCATGCTTTTCTACTTGCTTTTACGTATAATTTCCAAGTTCCAATTCCGTGTATTAACTGAACCAGTAGAATAAGGATTAACCAACCGAATATTTCCATTTTTAATATCGTTTACTTGTTAAATTGTCTAATTGTTTATTTTGAGGTTAAACCCAAAACATCTTTCATCGTGAAAACACCTTTTTTACCTACCAACCATTTAGCTGCAACAACAGCTCCTAAGGCAAAACCTTCTCTGCTGTGTGCTGTGTGTTTGATTTCGATTTGATCTACTTCGCTATCGTAAAAAATGCTGTGTGTTCCAGGGACATTTTCGATGCGTTTTGCTTCAATATGAATTTCATTGCTAATTGGAGTTTCTAAAGTCCAATTGGCATAATCTGTATGCTTGATAACACCTTCTGCTAATGTTATTGCTGTTCCGCTTGGTGCATCTAATTTTTGAGTGTGATGAATTTCTTCCATTGAAACGTTGTATTGTTTCAAGTTAGCCATCATTTTAGCTAGATATTCATTCAATTCAAAAAATACATTTACGCCTAAGCTAAAATTAGAAGCATAAATAAAACTTCCATTTTTATCTTCACATAGTTGTTTCATTTTCGAATAATCCGCTAACCAACCTGTAGTTCCTGAAATAACTGGAATACCATTATTTAAACATTCTGAAATATTTCCTACGGCACTATCAGGAACACTAAAATCGATAGCAACATCGGCATTCAATAAACCTTCAAATGTATTGTCGTGATCTTTTTTTAATACGATTTCATGACCTCTTTCTAAAGCTATTCTTTCAATAACTTTTCCCATTTTTCCGTATCCTAAAAGTGCAATTTTCATAGTAATTAGTTGTTGGATTGATTGAATTGTTACCTAATATTTTGTTAAAAACGATAGGTGAGTGTCATGCCATAATTGAATCTGTAATCCATTTGATTTTGATTCATGTCAGGTTTTAAAGAAAGATTATCATTAACATTGAATTGCATTAAATGCGCGTCGATATTAGCATCTACAATATTTAAAATGTAAATAGCACCCGTAATTAAAGCTGATAAATCTCTGTTTTTTTGATGAAATTTTTGCGCTCTAATTAATCGGTCATTATCTAAACCACCATAAATTGGATGATTAGGGTCTGAAGTACCATCTAATCTTCTTTTGTATTCGTCACGATATTCGTGATATTTATTCTGATTGAAAGTATAGTAATAAATTCCAGCGCCAAGACCTGCATAAACAATCGGAATTTTCCAATATTTTTTGTTGTAAGCTTGACCCAGTCCAGGAACTAAAGCTGAATAAAAAGCTGCTCTAGCAGGACGATTTGGATCTATGACTGCTTTTACAGTATCTTTTGGAATTAAACTGATTTCTTCTTGTGCTTTTCCTTCAAAAGTTAGAAAAAGACAAGTTAAAATAAATATGTAATGTAGCTTTTTCACTAAGAATTAATTAGTTTCAAGATACGATTAAAGTCTTCTTCTGAATGGAAAGGAATAGTGATTTTACCTTTTCCGTTACCAGCTACTTTAACGTCAACCTTTGTTCCAAAATAGTTAGCAAACGCTTTTTTCTCGTCTTCATTAATGTCAAACGAGTTCCCTTTTGCAGGCTTAGCTGTCTTTGGTTTTAAACTATCTTGGTAATTTTTAACCAAAGCTTCTGTTTCTCTAACCGAAAGATTTTGAGTTACGACTTTGTGATAAATATCGCTCTGAACATCTTGATTGTCAATGTTAATCAACGCTCTTCCGTGTCCCATCGAAATAAAACCGTCACGCATTCCTGTTTGAATGATTGGATCTAATTTCAATAAACGTAAATAATTGGTAATTGTTGAACGTTTTTTACCAACGCGCTCACTCAATTCTTCTTGCGTTAAATTGATTTCTTCGATTAATCTTTGATACGAAATCGCCACCTCAATAGGATCTAAATCATGACGTTGGATGTTTTCCACCAATGCCATAACCAATGATTCGTTGTCATTAGCCAAACGAATGTAAGCCGGAATCGTTTTTAATCCGATTAATTTAGAAGCACGCAAACGACGTTCTCCCGAAATTAATTGGTAGTTATTAAAATCTAATTTTCTAACAGTAATAGGTTGAATTACGCCTAATTCTTTAATCGATTTGGCTAATTCTTGTAACGTTTCTTCGTTAAAATTCGTTCTCGGTTGAAACGGATTAATTTCAATCGATTCGATATCTAATTCAATAATATTTCCTACAACTTTATCTGCGTTTTTGTCCTCAACCGATTTAATATCGTTCTCCGGATCTTTCAATAAAGCCGATAATCCTCTTCCTAAGGCTTGTTTTTTTACCGCTTTTGTCATCTTACTCTATTATTGATTTTTCTTAATAATTTCTTCTGCCAAGTTCAAATAATTAGAAGCACCTTTACTTGTAGCGTCATAATTAATGATACTTTCTCCAAAACTTGGAGCTTCACTCAATTTGATATTTCTTTGAATTACCGTTTCAAAAACCATATCGTTAAAGTGTTTCTGAACTTCTTCCACCACTTGGTTCGATAAACGTAAACGAGAATCGTACATGGTTAACAATAATCCTTCAATATCTAAATTCGGATTGTGGATTTTTTGAACACTTTTAATGGTGTTCAATAATTTTCCTAAACCTTCTAAGGCAAAATATTCGCACTGAATTGGAATAACCACGCTATCAGCAGCAGTTAAAGCATTCAAAGTTAATAAACCTAACGAAGGCGCACAATCGATTAAAATATAATCGTATTTATCTTTTACGCTTTCCAATGCTGTTTTTAGCATGTACTCGCGATTTTCTTTGTCTACTAATTCAATTTCGATAGCCACCAAGTCAATATGAGCTGGAATCACCGATACGTTTGGTGCCGAACAAGAAACGGTTGCCTCTTCAGGAGTGGCGCTATGTTCTAGAACTTGGTACGAACCAATTTCCACACTTTCCACATCGATTCCTAAGCCCGAACTCGCGTTAGCTTGTGGGTCAGCATCGATTAAAAGTACTTTTTTTTCTAAAACACCAAGAGAAGCTGCTAAGTTAACAGATGTAGTTGTTTTTCCTACACCACCTTTTTGATTGGCAATTGCAATGATTTTACCCATTTGATTATTGAAAATTTTAAGCCGTAAAAATACAATTATTTATGGTTTTTTCAAGGCAATTTTGTTAACAATGGGTTAAAGTGTTATTTGGCTGAATGTTAGCTTGTTTTTTTGTTTTAAAATGACTTAAAACTTCAAAATAAAACCAATTTGAAGGATTTAAATTTGATTTAGTTTTTCAGCCGCTGCTTTCAAAGTTTCATCTGTTTTAGCGAAACAAAAACGAAGCATGTGTCTATCGGTATTATCATTGTAAAAAACTGAAATCGGAATGGAAGCTACTCCATGATTTACAATTAATTCTTTAGCAAAATCCACATCATTTTTAGATGAAATTTGGTTGTAATTCACCACTTGAAAATACGTTCCATCACAAGGCATTAACTCAAAAAGACTGTTTTTAATTAGGTTTTGAAACAAATCGCGTTTGCGTTCGTACATTTTAGAAACTTCACTAAAATCAACCACACCTAAGTATTCCGAAATAGCGTGTTGCGAAAAACTATTCACACTAAATACTAAAAATTGATGCACTTTTTTCATTTCGTACATTAGATGTTCAGGAGCAATTAAATACCCAACCTTCCAACCCGTAACATGCAGCGATTTTCCAAAAGAAGAAGCGATAATAGTTCGTTCTACTAATTTTGGACGTGTATTAAACGAAATATGCGGTTGCGAAAACGTAATGTATTCATACACTTCGTCTCCTAAAATTAATATTTGAGGATGTTTTTCTAAAATGGTTTCTAAAGCTTCAAAATCGCTTTCAGTCCAAATTCTACCCGTAGGATTGTGCGGATTGTTGATGACAATCATTTTCGTTTTAGTCGAAATCGCGCTTTCAATTCGGTTGAAATTTGGCGTGTAATCATCGTTTAATGAAACACGAACGGGTTTTCCACCGGCAACTAAAACCGAAGGCTCGTAACTGTCATAACTTGGATCTAAAATCAACACTTCATCGCCTTGATTCACAAACGTGTTAATTGCAGTAAAAACGCCTTGTGTAGCGCCAGCGGTAATTAACATTTCGGTTGCTGTATTGACTTTTCTTTCGTATTGTTTTAAGGTTTGATTCGCAATTTTTTCCAATAACGAAGGCAAACCCGCCATTGGTGTATATTGGTGAATATTTTCTCGAATAATACGTTCCGAAATTTGCAACAAACGTTCGTCTTCAGGGAAATTAGGAAATCCTTGCGATAAATTAATAGCACCGTGTTGGTTCGCTAATTGCGACATTACGGAAAAAATACTGGTGGTGATGTTAGGTAGTTTTGACATGAAACAAAAATATAAAAAATATACACGCTCTAATTTCTTCAAATTACTTTATTTTGTGATTTAATTCTGAGATTTTGAAGATAATCATATTAACACCGATGGAAATTGAGCGAGAAAAAGTCCTAAACGCTTTAGCTCGAATTCCGAATTTGAATCATACGTACGAAGTAATCGTTTCTGGAATTGGTCGTGAAAGTACGGCTAAAGCTATGATGCAACTGCCACCACACGATATTTGTGTGTTAATGGGTTTTGCGGCTGTAGTAGGAAAAGAAGCTCATTTGCCCGATTATTTGCATTTAGGAAAACCTATCGAAATTACCAATGCCTCGCTATACGGTTACGAAGGTGGTTTGTTTGAAAACGGAAAACCCATCATCACTGAAAAACCAAAGCTACATTTACCTTGTTTGTCGTCTTTAACTTCCGATAAGTTTGTAAGAACAACCGATTTAGCCGAAAAAACGGTTGTCAACATGGAAGATTACACGTTTAAATTTTTGAAAAAACCACAAGATTTTATCGTACGCATCATCTCCGATTTTTTACCTCACGAAACCGAAATTAACTTTTTTGAAGAAGTGAAAGGGATTGATTTTTTAGAAGGTGTTATGGCGGTGGATGGGGTAAAATAAAAAATAACCAGCTGTTGAGCTGGTTTCTTTATTATTTGTTGAAATTTTGATAGATCTTATGAAGAAAGCCTACCTCTTCTTTGTTTAATCTTTTTTCTTTTGTTCCCTCGTGAGCCCACATATTTCTGTAAGAATTAAATCTTGAAATCCATTTTATTCTCTCAGTTTTACTATTAAAACCTTCACCAATGTCTATAGAAAATTCATCTTGAAAAGTTTTAAAATTTATTTTTTCAGATTCAATTTCAGGAGTTTTTGTCCAGTAATTTTCAATTATTTTTTTATAATCATTGATATTAAACATTTCAGTCCAATCTACTCTCTTATCAAGTCCTTCTTTGTAATTTTTTTCATTTTCATCATTAGCTCTAGCTTGACAAGATGTTTTTATCGCATTAATTTCTAATTCCCAATTTTCTTTATAAAGTAATTTAATTTTTTCAAGAACTACTTTTTTCATGTGCTTTTCTATGTATACACCATATTTTCTACCTTCTTCTTGTAGTTCCTCATTTTGCCTTTCTTGCCAATCAATTAGTTCAGTTGGTTCATATTCATTGTGGTTTTGATTTACAATAGTTTGAAAAAATCGAAACCATTTAATATCAGCACCCGCACCTAATAAAGACAATTGTTTTTCTTCTTCTTCTTTAGTAATGTTTTTTAAATATTCTAAAAGCGATATTAAATATTTTTCAATTTCATTAAATCGTTCTTTAGGTTTGGAATTTATGTTAACTAAACCTTTTTCAGTAATGAATGAATTTAAGCTTCCAATTAGTGATATATATGCAAATGTTCCTCTGTTTGAAATGATAAAATATTTATCTCTTTCAAAAATTTCGTTGTATTTATCTTCTACAAATTCATAACAAAGATTAATAAATTGAATAATATCTTTTTTAGCTTTTTGCATCTCTTCATTATAGTTGTGGTTATTAATATTATATAAACACGCTGAAGTATTTCCAATAAACTTATTGCCTTTGGCAATAGGCAATAAACCTGAATTTAATAATGCGCTAGCAAATGGTGTAAAAGTTAAAACTGAGCTATCTTCACCAACAGAAATCTTATTATATAAAGGTCCAAATGATGTTGATAATCCTTTTATTATAGATGAACGTAATGCTTTTAATCTTGAATCTGCCCTATCAGAATCCCAAAACAAATCTTCTTCAAGAGTAAGTCTTAAACTTGGACTTACTGCTTTTTGATTTTGATTAATATCCATGAAAATTTCAAGCTGTTCTATTGGTTCTAAATCGTTAAAGGCTACAACAGGAATTGTATTCTTATTCTTGTAATCAGAATTAGCATAACCATAAAGTCTGTGCTGTCCATCAATTATGTATGCTATTGCGTAAGAATTTGGGATTTTTAACATTCCAAATCTTGATGATGAGTCTCCTGATCGACTAGAGGGTTCAAAGATTATTTTGTTTTTCTTCTGACTAAAATTTAAAATTATTGAGTTTGGGAAATACCCACCATCATTGATGAATTTTGTTATTCCTTTCAATCGGCTAGGGACTAATAATCTCTGATAGGTTGGCATTTCTGATTCATTTGCTTTAGTTCTATGCAAAATAAACCCCATTTTAAGCAATAGTTCAGGTTCAATAGAAAACATATAATATTTTCTACCACCCATTTCACCTTCAACAGCAGGAACTTCAATTTTCGTTGAGTTTATGAGTTGATTTTTAAAAACTAGTCCTAAAAATTGATAATTTGCAGCGTTTTTGTAATTTTTGATTAAGTTATTAATATAATCATAAGTATTGTCGTTATAGTAGAAGGAATTTGTTTTTTCTAATCTTAATAAATCAACATCATCATCATTTATTCTGAGGTTTCTTGTAGCAAAAATATACTTAACTTTTAAAGTTTTTCCAAGAAGTTGTTCAATACTTTTTCTGAAACCATCAAGTCTCATTCCAAGAAGTTCGAATTCGTCTTTATAGGAAGGAGCTTTTTTTATTTTATCACTTGATTTGCATTCTATCAAAAAAACAGTTTCATTATCTATTGCTATGATATCAATTTGCTTTTTCTCTTCAAAACTTTTTCCAAAGGGTAAATAGAATGTTTCATCAAAATTCATGTGTCTATATCCCAATTCATAAAATTGACACCAAACATCATCTTCAAATTGTTTAGAATGGTTTTTAGGTTTTCTTATTTGAGCTTTAGATTTTAAACTTTTTCCATATTCTTCCCAACCTTCTTTTATAAATGAATCAACTAACGAAATATCAACTGTTTTAGTGTGATATTTATTCTTTTTTGATTTATAAAGTTTTCCTAAATAAGATAAATCAGTAGTTAGTTTATGATTTAGCTTTTGTATTTCAGTCGGGTCTATAAAACTCATAGATGTAATGTTTTTTGTTGAAATATTGTTTAAATCTTTATGGCTTTTAATATATGATCACTATTAGAGTAGTTTGTTATCAATGACTCTTTCAATTCACCTCTTTTTAATGGATTTGCATTTATCATTCGTTTTGCTAAAACACTATTAATATTAAAATCATCATAAATATCTTCAAAAAAAGTTTCATTTTCAACGTTACCTTTTAAATCAGAATTACTTAACATCCAAAAATGTTTTAAAGAGTCTAATTTTTTACAAAAAATACTAAGACGAATTTGTTCATCGTCATTAAATTCTTCTTTTGCGTATGAATTAAAACTAGATGTCTTATTAAGAGGTTTGTAGGGAGGATCAAAATAAAAGAAAGCTGGTTTTTCAGCATAATCTATAGTTTGTTGATAATCTCCTGTAAGAATCTCGACTTTCTTAAGGGCTTCACTAACAGCAAGTAGGTTTTCAGAATCACATATAGTTGGTTTTTTATAACTTCCGATTGGAACATTGAAACCATTGTTTTTGTTTACTCTGAAAAGACCGTTAAAACAAGTCCTATTTAAAAAAATAAATAGTGCAGCTTGTGTTACTTTATCTGTTTTTCTACCATTGAATAATACTCTTTTTTCATAATAATATTCTTTTTTTAAGTCGTTAGATATTTCAAGATCGTGGTATTCGTTTTGAAATTGTGTTAAAATAGAGATTAATTCATAAGGTTTGTTAGCTATAATACTGTAGGAGTTTGTTAGATCAGAATTAATATCATTAATAATCGCTTTTTCAACTTTTGGAAAATTGTTTAATATCCAAAATAAAACAGCACCACTGCCAACAAATGGTTCGATGTACGTAAATTTTTCGGATAAGAATTTTTTTGGTAAAGCTTTTTCAATATCAGTGATAAGTTGTCTTTTACCACCAGCCCATTTCAAAAAAGGTTTAGCAATTTTCATTTAATTATTTTTTCTGAAATTAACAAAAATAAGAATACGAGATTTAATAATTTTAAAATACTTTTAAACAAGTTATTAGTAATATAATTAAAGTTTATGATAGTTTTACTCCTCCAATAAAACTTCCAATATCGTAATCGCGGCATCGCTAATTTTAGTTCCAGGACCAAAAACTGCTACAGCTCCGGCGTCGAATAAGAATTGGTAGTCTTGTGCTGGGATTACTCCACCTACAATTACCATAATATCTTCTCTTCCGTATTTTTTTAGTTCTTCAATTACTTGTGGTACTAAGGTTTTGTGTCCAGCAGCTAAAGAAGAAACACCTAAAATGTGTACGTCGTTTTCCACCGCTTGTTTCGCAGCTTCTTGTGGCGTTTGGAATAAAGGACCAATGTCTACGTCAAAACCAACGTCAGCGTAACCTGTTGCTACTACTTTCGCACCACGATCGTGACCGTCTTGTCCCATTTTCGCAATCATAATACGAGGACGACGCCCTTCTTTCTTCGCGAAAGCATCGGCTAATTGTTTTGCTTTTTCAAAACTTTCGTCGTTTTTAATTTCTTTACTATACACGCCGCTAAAACTTCTAATTTGTGCTTTATATCTTCCAAAAACTACTTCTAAAGCATCACTAATTTCACCTAATGTAGCTCTGTTTCTTGCTGCTTCCACTGCTAAAGATAGTAAATTTTCACCGCCATTTTTAGCGCTTTCGGTTAATTTTGCTAAACATTCGGCAACTTTAGCGTTATCGCGAGTCGCTTTGATTTGTTCTAAACGTTCAATTTGTTGTTTGCGCACCATTTGGTTATCCACATCCAAAATATGTAACGGATCTTCTTTTTCCAAACGGTATTTGTTCACACCCACAATAATATCTTGACTGCTGTCGATACGTGCTTGTTTGCGCGCTGCAGCTTCTTCAATTCGTAATTTTGGAATTCCAGCTTCAATAGCTTTGGTCATGCCGCCTAATTCTTCTACTTCTTCAATTAATGCCCAAGCTTTTTCTGCAATTTCCGCTGTTAAACTTTCTACATAATAACTTCCAGCCCAAGGATCCACCGTTTTGCAAATTTTGGTTTCTTCTTGCAAAAAGATTTGTGTATTACGAGCAATTCGTGCTGAGAAATCGGTTGGTAAAGCAATCGCTTCGTCCAAAGCATTGGTGTGTAACGATTGTGTTCCTCCAAAAGCTGCTGCGGCTGCTTCAATCGCAGTTCGAGCTACATTATTAAAAGGATCTTGTTCGGTTAAACTCCAACCCGAAGTTTGGCAATGCGTTCTTAATGCTAATGATTTTTCGTCTTTTGGGTTGAATTGTTTTAATAGTTTTGCCCAAAGCATACGACCGGCACGCATTTTCGCAATTTCCATAAAATGATTCATTCCGATCGCCCAGAAAAACGAAAGGCGAGGAGCGAAGGTGTCAATATCCATTCCAGCAGCTAAACCGGTGCGAATGTATTCCAAACCATCTGCTAAAGTGTACGCTAATTCAATATCTGCAGTAGCTCCCGCTTCTTGCATGTGGTAACCCGAAATCGAAATCGAGTTGAATTTTGGCATATTTTTACTCGTATATTCGAAAATATCCGCAATAATTTTCATCGAAGGTGTTGGTGGATAAATGTAGGTATTTCGTACCATGAATTCCTTCAAAATATCATTCTGAATCGTTCCCGACAATAGGTTAGGAGCAACGCCTTGTTCTTCTGCAGCCACGATATAGAATGCCATAATAGGTAAAA
Organism: Flavobacterium sp.; assembly: GCF_023151265.1. Classification (GTDB taxonomy): domain Bacteria; phylum Bacteroidota; class Bacteroidia; order Flavobacteriales; family Flavobacteriaceae; genus Flavobacterium. The sequence continues at coordinate 13,340 of NZ_JAKLJH010000012.1, read as the reverse complement.
CCGCACCATTCATAGTCATTGAAACTGACATTTCACCTAATGGAATTTGGTCGAAAAGCACTTTCATATCTTCCACTGAGTCAATCGCAACTCCGGCTTTTCCAACGTCACCCACTACGCGTTCGTGGTCAGAATCGTAACCTCTGTGTGTTGCTAAATCGAAGGCAACTGAAAGGCCTTTCTGTCCGGCAGCTAAATTTCTTCTGTAAAAAGCATTACTTTCTTCCGCAGTTGAAAATCCCGCATATTGACGAATCGTCCAAGGTCGGCGAACGTACATGGTGGCGTAAGGTCCGCGTAAATTGGGTGCAAAACCAGCTCCAAAACCAAGGTGTTCTAAATCGGAAATATCTTCTTTAGTGTAAGTTGGTTTTACTTCAATTCCTTCTGCAGTTGTAAACTTTTGTTTCAAGTTTAACGTTTCAGGTTTCAAGTTTTTGGATTTCTCCAAGGTTAAATGTTGTATGTTTTTTCTCATTGCTTTTGCAATTAAAATATTTTGTTGATTTTACTGTTTCTCGATGTATGAAGAACAGCTTTAATCACTATTGTTTCATTAACGATACTAAAATGAATTAGATAAGGGAAGGTTTTTAATAAAACTACTCGGATTTCATTATATCTAATTTGGTATCGAAATGGGTTTTCTTTTATTTGTTTAACACTATTATTAAAAGAATTAGCAAATCTTTTTGAAAGCATTGGATTGATGTTTTTATGCCAAGCGATACTTTCACGAACATCGGATTTAGCTTCTTCTAGAATTAAAATCTTAAAGTTCATCTCCAAGTTCTTTTAAAAAATCCTCGTAGTCTGTTGCGCTTTCTGGATTCTTCAAATAATTTTCGGTTCGTTCTCTAACTTCATCAATTTGCCATTGTGGAATTTGATATTCCTTGGAAGTTGGAAGAATAATAACTTCTACTTCTTCTGCATTGAAATCTTCAGGCAAAGTGATGTTTACTTGATGATTTTTTACTTTTACAAATCTTCTAATTGCTTCCATGGTCTTCTTTTTCTGAAAGTTACGAAATTATTCCGAAGCTAATCGTTCTTGTTCTAATTTTTCAGCCAAACGTTTTTCGATAATCGGTGTGATTAGCGTTTTTCTGGCGTTTTGTTTTACGAAAGGGTATAATTCCAAATCGTTTTTCATTTGGTCGTTTTTGTTTGGATACTTGTTAGTTCCCAATAAAACTTCTTTCCCTGAATCGAAAAGTTCTTGTTCTTTTTGAGCACTTTCGTTGATTTTTCTTTGAATTGTTCCATCGATTAATTGCGAAATCAAACCGCCATTTTTCTCAATATCTTTGAATAATTCTAAGGCTTTTTCAGCTAATTGTTCTGTTAATGTTTCGATATAATAAGCACCATCAGCAGGATTATTCACTTTATCAAAATAACTTTCGTGTTTTAAAACTAACAATTGGTTTCTCGAAATTCTATCGCCAAACTCGTTGTCTTTGTGATAAATCGCATCGTAAGCTAAATTCGCAACCGCATCAGCTCCACCTAAAATCGCCGACATACATTCAGTAGTCGTTCGCAACATGTTTACATTGTAATCGTATAAGGTTTTGTTGCGTTTTGTTGGTGTTGCGATGATATGACAATCAAAATTGTGATTGTATTCTGATGCTAATGTGTTGAATAAAAGGCGTAATGCTCTTAGTTTTGCGATTTCAAAAAAGTAATTTGTTCCAACAGCTACTTCAATTGTAATCGGTTGGTTGATAGCTGGAATTCTATTGAAATATTCGTTTGCTTGTGCTAAAGTGTAAGCCAATTGTTGTACGATATTTGCGCCAGCATTTTGATAAATTCCGCTTGAAATGGTTAAAAATGGAGTTGTTGTTTTTGAAGCAATCGTATTTAGCTTTTCGAAATCTTTTTCAAGGTTTTCAAACCAATTTCCATCTTTTGCTAGTTGTCCAATTGGATCATTTTGAACAAAGATGTTGGCTTTGTTTTTTGAAGCAAATTCGTTGATTTTATTTGAAAATTCAACTGAAAGAAAAGGTAAATTAAAATAATAATTCACATTTTCAGTCGGAAGGTTTTGCATCAATTCTTCAATTGAAACGGCATCATTTTCTATAGTAAAACGAACACTTTCTGCTCCTCTCTGTAACGTTTCTAGTGCACGAGCATTCGATTTTTTCACATCGTGAACAAAAATATTTTGAACAATAGCAAAAGGTTTTGTTGGAACAATGGCGTCAAGATTTACTTCTTCCGACACTTCGGAATCATCATTGTGATAAAACGGTTTCACTTTAATCCCTTCTGGACTTTCCCAAACTAAAGTTTCGTTATAATCAGCACCTTTTAGTTCGTATTGAATTTGTTGCTTCCATTGTTTAGAAGAAACGGCTTCAAAATCGGAAAATAAATTGTTGTTAGCCACGAATTATATGTTTAATTGTTACTAGTTGTTTTTTCGGCAGCCGCTTTCTTTTCGTCTTCAAATTCGATGATGTAGATGTCTTCGTTATCGCGTTTCATGTAATATTTTTCGCGAGCATATTTTTCAACACGGTCATCGTTTTTCAACTCTTTGATTTTTATGCTGTCTTTCTTGATTTCAGTTTTATAATACTGAATATTATCTTCAATTTCTTCAATTTCCTTATCCAAAACGCGGTGCTCTAAATAGGAATAATTGTCGAAAAAAAGCATCCAAACAGAAAAAAGAATTAACACCAAAACGTAGCGATTCATAACGAATGCTAAAAACGGATATTTGGCAATTAAATTCTTGATTTTGTTCATTATGCGATTCTTTGATTAATTACGGCACGCACTACATCGATAGCTACCGTGTTGTATTTATCGTTAGGAATAATAATATCAGCAAACGCTTTTGTAGGTTCGATGAATTGCTCGTGCATTGGTTTTAAAGTGGTTTGATAACGATTCAACACTTCTTCCATATCACGACCTCGTTCTGCAATATCACGTTTTAAACGACGAATTAATCGTTCGTCAGAATCCGCATGAACGTACACTTTAATATCAAACATGTCTCTTAATTCCGGATTAGTCAAAATTAAGATACCTTCTACGATCATTACTTTTCTTGGATGGGTAAGAATTTTGTCGTCAGTTCTGTCATGAGTTACGAAAGAATACACAGGTTGTTCAATAGTTTTTCCAGCTTTTAACTCTTTAAGATGCGCTACTAATAATTCAAAGTCAATCGCTCTTGGATGATCAAAATTGATTTTAGTACGTTCTTCATAACTTAAATGATGCGTTTCTTTATAGTAGGAGTCTTGAGAAATGATACCTACTTCAGAAGAAGGTAACTCATTCATAATCTGATGAACAACTGTTGTCTTTCCACTTCCGGTACCACCGGCAATTCCAATAATTAGCATATAAAAGGTTGTCTTGTTTAATTTTAGCAAAAATAGAAATAATATTCTAAGTGTTTTTTGTTTTTGGATAGAAAGTTTATACTTAACGTGCTAAAAAAATATAGGTTGAATAGAAGTGAAAATTTATTTTAAAAAAAGAATTGATTTGTTTGGAACAATAGAAATTAGTTATATATTTGCACTCACAAATTCGGGGTGTAGCGTAGCCCGGTTATCGCGCCTGCTTTGGGAGCAGGAGGCCGCAGGTTCGAATCCTGCCACCCCGACAAAACCTTCTTGAAACTTCAGGAAGGTTTTTTTATTGTCAAAAATTATACATTCATAATTAAAACTAATTCAATTTTAAGAAATAATTTTAATTAAAAACTTACATTTGCTACTCTTAAAAGAATAAAGTTATGTCAGATACAATCGAAAAAGTAAAATGTTTAATTATAGGTTCTGGTCCAGCAGGTTATACTGCGGCTATTTATGCAGCTAGAGCTAATATGAATCCAGTTTTATATCAAGGACAACAGCCAGGTGGTCAATTAACAACAACTAATGAAGTTGAAAATTTCCCAGGATATCCAGAAGGTGTAACCGGACCTGAAATGATGGTTCAGTTGCAAGAGCAAGCAAAACGTTTTGGTTCCGATATTCGTGATGGTTGGGCTACAAAAGTTGATTTCTCTGGGGCTATTCATAAAGTTTGGATTAATGATACGATTGAAATTCATGCAGAAACTGTAATTATTTCTACTGGAGCTTCGGCTAAATATTTAGGATTAGAATCGGAACAACATTATTTAAAATTAGGTGGTGGTGTTTCAGCTTGTGCGGTTTGTGATGGATTTTTCTATAGAAATCAAGAAGTAGTAATCGTTGGAGCAGGAGATAGTGCATGTGAAGAAGCACATTACTTATCTAAATTATGTAAAAAAGTAACGATGTTGGTTCGTAGCGATAAATTTAGAGCTTCTAAAATTATGGCAGAACGTGTACAAAAAACAGAAAACATAGAAATTTTAATGCATACGGAAACAGAAGAAGTTTTAGGTGACGGGCAAGTAGTAACAGGAGTTAAAGCTAAAAATAGAGCTACAGGAGAAGTTGTTGAAATTCCAGCAACAGGATTTTTCGTAGCGATTGGTCACAAACCAAATACAGATATTTTTGCTGATTATATTACGTTAGACGAAACTGGTTATATCGTAAATGTGCCAGGAAGTTCAAAAACAAATGTTCCAGGTGTTTTTGTAGCGGGTGATGCGGCTGACCATGTGTATCGTCAAGCAATTACTGCTGCGGGAACTGGTTGTATGGCAGCTTTAGATGCAGAACGTTATTTGGCGGCGAAAGAGTAATTAATTAGATTATATTTCATAAAAAAAAGCTCCTATTGAAAAATAGGAGCTTTTTTGTTTTGAGACTATTTACTAATAGTAGCTATATCTTCTAACTTTAGCAATGTATTTCGCTAAACGAATAACTTGGTGGCTGTAACCATATTCGTTATCGTACCAAACATACATTACAATGTTTTTTCCGTCTCCAGAAACAATAGTTGCGTTACTGTCAAAAATAGCAGGAGCAGAAGTTCCTACGATATCCGAAGATACTAACTCGTTGTTTAAAGAGTATTTAATTTGCTCTACAAGATCACCTTCTAAAGCGTATTTTTTCATAATGTTGTTTACTTCTTCAATAGAAGTGTTTTTTTCAACTTCTAAATTCAATACTACTAATGAACCGTTTGGAACTGGTACACGAATCGCATTTGAAGTTAATTTTCCAGCTAATGCAGGTAATGCTTTTGCAACAGCACTTCCAGCACCTGTTTCAGTAATAACCATATTTAAAGCAGCAGCACGACCTCTACGGTATTTTTTGTGCATGTTATCTACTAAGTTTTGGTCATTCGTATACGCGTGAATCGTTTCTAAGTGTCCTTTAACTACACCTAAAGTATCTTCAACTGCTTTTAAAACAGGAGTAATCGCATTCGTTGTACAAGAAGCAGCAGAATAAATGTTTACTTCATCTGGATTGTAATCTTCATGATTTACTCCGTAAACGATGTTTGGAACTCCTTTTCCTGGTGCCGTTAATAAAACTTTGTCAGCTCCTTTTGAAGTTAAATGACGCTTTAATGCTTCTTCAGTAGTGAAAGCTCCTGTATTGTCGATTACTAAAGCATCTTCAATTCCGTAAGCGGTATAATCAATTTCTTCAGGAGAATTTGCTGTAATGATGTGAACCGTTGTTCCGTTAATCAATAAAGCATTGTTTTCTGGATCTGCAATAACCGAACCATTGAAATCACCATGAACTGAATCATAACGTAATAATGAAGCTCTTTTTTCTAATAAAACAGCGTCATTTTTATCTCTAGTTACAATCGCTCTTAAACGTAATTGTTGTCCTTTTCCAATTTTAGACATCATTTCACGAGCCAACAAACGACCAATTCTACCAAATCCGTATAAAACCACATCTTTTGGTTTAATTTCTTGATAGTTTTTAGCATTCTTTAATTTGTCAATTACGAATGCTTTAGCATCATTGTATTTGTCGTCTTCTAAATGATATTCGTAAGTTAATTTTCCAATATCAATTCTTGATGGTGGTAAATCTAAATCAACAATAGCGCTTGCGATTTCAACTGAGTCGAAAACGTTGATTGGTTTTCCAACGAATGCACCAGCATATTCATGTAAATTGATGATTTCGCTAACGTTTTTGTCGATTAATTGATTGCGGAATAAAACCAATTCGATTGATTTATCATACCATAAATCACTAATGATTTTAATGAATTCTACACCAGCTTTTCTTCTGTCTGCCTGAAAAGCTAATTCTTTTTCGTATAAAGAGATATTGCTCATGAAAATAAATGTGTTGTTTTGTGGTGCAAAAGTATAGATTTCAATCGTTTTCGTAAAATTTTTTAACTAAAAAAACCAGACATTATTTTTGTCTGGTTTTAAAGCTTACATATATAGGTTGTTTTACATGATAATGCTATACATTTGACCGTTTTTAGAAATTATTTGGTATCTCGCTTTCTGATTTTCTTTCTTAGCTAAATAGCTTGAAACGGTTTCCATGTCTTTGGCTTTTATTCCGTCTATGCTTAAAATTACAGCGCCATCTAAAATATCGTTATATTCTGCATATTCTGGATTGTTGACTTTTTTAATTTTAATGCCTTCTTTTAAATTGAATTGTTTTTTATCAGCAGTATCAAGATCTTCAAATTCAATTCCGTTGAATTCGTAATTCAAAATTTCTTTTTTGGTCAACTTCACTGGAAGTGTTCTTTGTTTTCCATCTCGCAAAACCGTTACTTGAATCACATCGTTTGGTCTTTTCGTATTAATGTAACCTGTTAATTCAGCAAAGCCAGTGATCTTTTTATCGTCTAATTGTATAATAATATCTCCTTTAGTTAAGCCTGCTTTTTCTGCTCCTGAATTTTTAGTAACTAAATTAACATAGATTCCTTGCGTTTCTTTCACACCTAATTCTTTTGAGTAGCTTGAATTTAATTCTCTTCCTTCAATTCCTAAAACACCGCGTTGTACGTTTCCAAATTGCATTAAATCTTCAATAATTTTTCGAGTCAAATTCGATGGAACGGCAAATGAATAACCAGCATAACTTCCTGTTGGAGAAGAAATCATCGTGTTAATTCCGACTAATTCCCCACGAGTGTTTACCAAAGCACCACCGCTGTTTCCTGGATTTACAGCAGCATCAGTTTGAATAAACGATTGAATTCCATTGTTGGATAAATTTCTAGCTTTTGCTGAAACAATTCCAGCAGTAACGGTAGAGTTTAAGTTATACGGATTTCCAACCGCCAAAACCCATTCACCAACTTTAATCGCATCAGAATCTCCAAAAACTACATAAGGTAATTTTTCATCAGCTTCAACTTTTAAAAGCGCAACATCCATTTTAGAATCGGTTCCAACCAATTTTGCTTTGTATGATTTGTTATTGTTAAGTGTAACTTCTAATTCTGTTGCATCTTGAATCACGTGATTGTTGGTTACGATATAACCATCTTCGGTAATGATAACTCCAGAACCTGTTCCAATTTGTGTTTGCTCTCTCGAACCTTGATAACCATAGAAAAACTCCATCAAAGGATTGCTAGGAACTTTTGAAACACTTACGTTTTTAACGTGAACAACGGCATGAACCGTGTTTTCAGCTGCTGCGGTAAAATCAATATTTTCAGCTCCTAAATTTACATTTTTAGCATAATTAGGTGATGCAAGGGTTAGTTTTCCTGAATTATTTGGTTCCAAAAAGAATTTGTAAGCGCCTAATGTTACGGCACCACTCAATAAAGAAACCGCTAATAAACTTCCAAATTTTTTCATATGTATTAATTTTTGTTCACTCAAAATTATAACAAAAAATATTCCAAAAAATCACTTTAACGCTCGATTAACAATGTTTAACATCTTATTAATAATTTGTACTTTTGTATAAATTAATTACACAATGCAACTTACATTTTATAAATATCAAGGAACAGGAAACGACTTTGTTATGATTGATAATCGTACTGAATTTTTTCCTAAAAATAATACCAAACTCATCGAACAATTGTGTGACAGGAGATTTGGTATAGGTGCTGATGGTTTGATTTTGTTAGAAAACCATTCGGAATATGATTTTAAAATGGTCTACTATAATTCCGATGGTAATGAAAGTTCCATGTGTGGAAATGGTGGTAGATGTCTTGTCGCTTTTGCCAAACAAATGGGTGTTATCGAAAATAAAGCCGAGTTTGAAGCTGTTGATGGTTATCATTATGCAACGATTGATACGAATGGAATTGTAGCACTTCAAATGAAAGACGTTGATACAATTAATCAAAATGAAAATTATACGTTTTTAAATACGGGTTCGCCTCATCATGTGCAATTGGTAGATAATTTAGTAGAATTGGATATTAAAACGGAAGGAGCAAAAATTCGTTATTCCGATTTGTATGGAAAAGCTGGGAGTAATGTCAATTTTGTTCACCAATTAGAAAATGACATTTTTGCAGTTCGCACCTATGAGCGAGGAGTTGAAGATGAAACTTTGTCTTGCGGAACCGGAGTAACAGCAGTTGCAATCGCCATGCATCAAACCGGAAAAACAAACAACAATATCATAGATTTGAATGTAGAAGGCGGGAAATTAAAAGTACAATTTGATGTAGATAACGGAAAATACACCAACGTTTTCTTAATAGGACCAGCAACTTTTGTTTTTGAAGGAAAGATTGATTTATAATTTAGGAACGCAGATAACACAGATTGTACGGATTTTACAGATTTTTTTGTTGTCTATGTTTCTATATTAAAGTGTAACGCCTAAAGTCAACGTAAACCAAGTCTATTGTGTCTATGTGTTTTAAAATTTTAAACTATAAATGATAACATTAAAAGGAACTAATATATACCTACGAGCACTAGAACCCGAAGATTTAGAGTTTATCTACAAAATAGAAAACAACGAATCGATTTGGGAAGTTAGCAACACGCAAACACCATACAGTCGATTTTTGATTCGTCAGTATTTAGAAAATGCGCATCAGGATATCTACGAAGCCAAACAATTGCGCTTAGCTATTTGCCTAAATGATACTTTTGAAGCAGTAGGTTTAATCGATTTGTTTGATTTTGATCCTAAAAATAATAGAGCAGGTGTTGGGATTGTAATTTCATCTGAAAGCAACAGAAATTCAGGAATAGGTTCCGAAGCTTTGCAACTTGTTATCAATTATGCTTTCAATCAATTGCAATTGCATCAATTATATGCAAATATTGGTTCAAAAAATGAAATTAGTATTTCCCTTTTTACTAAATTTGGCTTTCAAAAAATCGGAGTAAAAAAAGATTGGAATAAAATCAACAATCAATACGAAGATGAAATGTTATATCAATTAATCAATCACATTTAAAAAATAACCCTTTGAACGTAAAAAAAATAATTTCAATAATCGCTGTTGCCGGAATTGTAGTTGCAACTGTAGTTGGTGTTTATGTGTATTTCAAAGCTTTTACACCTAATACTCAATTTTCACAAGACGAAGTTTATGTTTACATTCCTTCGAATTCAACTTATGAACAAGTAGTCGAAATTGTAAAACCATTCGTAAAAGATTTTGAAAAATTTGATTTCGTAGCTACATCAAGAAATTATAGTACTAATGTAAAAGCCGGAAAATTTCTTTTCAAAAAAGACATGACTAGTTTTGATATGGTAAGAAGTTTGCGTTTAAATGTTCCCGTTAAGGTCGCGTTTAACAATCAAGAAACATTAGGAAAGTTAGTACAACGTTTAGCAACTCAATTAGAACCGGATAGTTTAAAATTAGAAGTAGCTTTTACTAATACGCCATTTTTAGAAGAAAACGGATTAACAGAAGAAACGATTTTGGCACTTTTTATTCCAAATACATACGAGTTTTATTGGAATACTCCAGCAGACAAAATTGCTCAAAAATTAGCAAAAGAATATCGTATTTTCTGGAATAATGAGCGTACTGAAAAAGCAAAAGCGTTAGGATTAACACCAATTCAAGTATATACCTTAGCATCAATTGTACATAAAGAAACGGCTAAAGTAGATGAAAGACCAACAGTAGCTGGCGTTTATTTAAATCGTTTGAAACAAGATATGCCGTTACAAGCTGACCCAACCGTAATTTTTGCCATCAAAAAGCGTTCAGGCGATTTTGATCAAGAAATCAAACGTGTTTTCTTTAACGATTTACGAATTAATTCTCCTTACAATACTTACATCAACAAAGGTTTGCCTCCTGGACCAATTGCAATGCCTGATGTTTCGGCTATCGATGCGGTTTTAAATGCTGAAAAACACGATTATATTTATTTCTGTGCCAATCCAGACAAACCGGGTTATCACGCTTTTGCATCAAGCTACGAAGCTCACCAAGTGAATGCAAAAAAATATGCAGATTGGGTGACGAAGTTAGGAATTGATCGTTAATTTTTAGAAGCGAATTCCCGAAACTTCGGGATTGGGCTTTTTTCATGGAATTTAAACCAACATTTGAAATTTTAATACAAAATGAAATTTTTTCGGTTCAAATCAAATTTTAAATGTTCTCTATTTCTTAGATATAAATTCATATTGATTCTGTTTGTGTCTATTTTTTCTCAGGCGCAATCAAGTATTAATACTTTTTTAAAACCTTCGGATACTCTAAATAAGTCAAGAAGAACTGGAGTTTACATTGGCGAATCCGTTGCTTTGGGTGCAACTTTAATTGGTTTAAATCAAATTTGGTATAAAGATTATCCACAAACTAATTTCCATTTTATCAACGATAATAAGCAGTGGTTACAAATGGATAAACTGGGCCATATGTATTCAACCTATCATTTAGGTAGAGTAGGTGCCGAAATGTTGCAATGGAGTGGCGCGTCCAAAAAAGAACAATTAATTTATGGATCTACTCTTGGATTAGGATTTTTAACGGTAGTTGAGGTTTTTGATGGTTTTTCACAAGAGTGGGGAGCATCTTCTGGCGATATTATTGCCAATGTTTCCGGAACAGCGCTTTATGTATCGCAAGAATTACTTTGGAAAGAACAACGTATCACCCCAAAATTCTCATTTCATCAAACCAAATTCTCATCGCAACGTCAAGAAACATTAGGCGCTTCTCTAAACGAACAAATTTTAAAAGATTATAACGGTCAAACGTATTGGTTGTCGTTCAACGTTCATTCGTTCACAAAAGATAAGTTTGTTCCTAAGTGGTTAAACCTTGCCATAGGCTATGGCGGAGAAGGAATGCTGTACGGAAAAGATGCCGAAGCAATAGAAAACGGAATCATTCAAAACCCGTATCGTCAATTTTATCTGAGTTTGGATGTTGATTTAACGAAAATTACTACAAAATCACACTTTTTAAAAGCGCTTTTTTCGGTTTTTAACACTATTAAAATTCCAGCACCTACTTTGCAATACGATGAGTATAACGGACTTAAAGCGCACTTCATCTACTTTTAGAAAAGATTAACGTGTTGTAAATCAACATTGTAATTTTTTTTGTATATTTGCATCGGTAATTTCAGATGGGTGACAGACGCTGAGAAATAACAATTCATGATAAAAAAAAGGTCGTATTTTACAGGATTGACACTCCTAGTATTAATGGTTTCTTCAGGTTTTATAACCTTTAAGAAAGAAAAGTTAGAAGGTTTTCATTTGTCGAATTCAGAGGTAATTAAATACCATGTTCCAAATGAATACGAGAACGAAGAAGTAATTATTCCAGTTAAAGTACCAAATGTTGGTAAATCATTTACTGGTTTTGCTCAAAAAATGGCTTACAAAGAGTCAAGAGGTATGTTACATTTAGTGAATCCATACGGATACATGGGTAAATACCAATTCGGAAGAAGTACACTACGCACTGTGGGTATTTATGATTTTCAAGAATTTTTACGTAACGCTGAGTGGCAAGATGAAGCTTTTAAAGCTTTAATCGCTAGAAACAAGTGGGAATTACGTAAAGAAATTCAAAAATATTCTGGTAGAGTTATTAATGGTGTGGAAATTACAGAATCAGGTTTAATTGCGGCAGCGCATTTAGGTGGAGCTGGTTCCGTAAAAAAATATTTAAGAAGTAATGGACGCAATGGTTTCAAAGATGGTTTTGGAACATCGTTATCAAGCTACATCAGAAAATTTTCAAATTACAATATTTCGCACATCGAAGCAGATGCAAATGCTAAAGTAGATTTAGAGTAATTTTACATTTTGTGAATAATAAAAATACAAGGTCGATTATGTAAATCGGCCTTTTCTTTTTTCCATTCGTTAACCGTTTTGGTTTTGATAAATTCTGTTGGTAAAGTAATATCACAAGCCACACATAGAAGCGTACTCGGTTGTAGAATTTGCAACAAATCCTCCATCAATTTATTATTACGATAAGGTGTTTCAATAAACAATTGCGATTGATTTTTATCTTGTGACAAACGTTCGAAATTTTTCAACGCTTGTTTTTTATCGTTTTTATCGATGGGTAAATAACCATTAAAAGCAAAACTTTGCCCGTTCATGCCACTCGCCATCAAAGCCAATAAAATAGAACTTGGTCCTACTAAAGGTACAACTTGAATTCCTTTTTCATGTGCCAATTTCACAATCACAGCACCAGGATCTGCTACTCCAGGACAACCAGATTCACTCATTAATCCAATGTTTTTGCCTCTTAATAAAGGTTGGATGAATTCATTGTGTTCAGCAAATTCAGTATGTTTATTTAAAACTGAGATCTTTAACTCAGGTTGTTTTTTTTCGGGATGGATGCTTTTGATGAATTTTCGAGCAGTTTTCTCGTTTTCAACAATATAATAATCTACGAAATCAATGGTTCTTTTGATGGTTTGAGGTAAAACATCTTCAGGAACTACCGTAGTTTCTCCAGGATTGGATAAGGTAATAGGAATTAAATACAGTTTGCCTAAAGTGTTCGATTTCATGATATTATTGCTTAAGTTTTCTTGCGATTTCCTCACAAGCTTGGTCTAACATATCAAAAACGTTTTCAAATCCGTCTTGACCACCATAATACGGGTCGGGGACATCGACGTTTTCATTTGGGAAAATTTCGTTTAAAATCAGCTTAACTTTTGATTTTGCTTCTTCATTTGGAGCTAAAGCCAAAACATCTTTGTAATTGGAATTATCCATTACAAAAATATGGTCAAAAGTATCAAAGTCACTTTTTTTGAATTGTCTTGCCCTTTGATTGGTGATGTCTAAACCTCTATTTTTTGCGGTAGAAATCGAACGTTTGTCAGGTAATTCGCCTGCGTGCCAACCGCCAGTTCCTGCTGAATCTACGATAAAACCTTCGGAAAGTTTAGAGCGCATAATACCTTCTGCCAAAGGAGAACGGCAAATATTTCCTAAGCAAACCATTAAGAT
>NZ_JAKLJH010000210.1 GCF_023151265.1 Flavobacterium sp. | reverse complement strand
GGAATTTTGGGTTACGCACAATTCCCAGGCGGTTCATCTGCAACTGACGGAGTTGTAATCGATTCAAAATATTTAGGAACTACTGGTACTGCTACAGCTCCTTTCAACAAAGGAAGAACAGCAACTCACGAAGTAGGTCACTGGATGAATTTAAGACACATATGGGGAGATGCTACTTGCGGAAGCGATTTAGTAAGCGATACTCCTACTCACAATACAGCTAATTACGGAATGCCAGCTTTCCCTCACTACTCTACTTGCTCAGGAACACCAATTGAAATGACTATGAACTACATGGATTATACTGATGATGCAGGTATGTACATGTTCTCAAACGGACAAAAAAGCAGAATGTTAGCCATTTTTGCTTCTGGAGGATCAAGATTTTCATTTGCTCAGCCATAAATCAAATGAAACATTTGAGTTAATTTGTAAAACTCACCATTATGTGGTGAGTTTTTTTTATTTTAGCAAAAAAGAAAATAAATGACTTCAAAAGAATTATCCTTCGGAATTGTAAGAGCGGTTGCTATAATTGCATCTATTTTACTTCTGTTATTTTTCTTGTATAAAGTTGCAACCGTTATTGTTTACTGTATAGTTTCAGTTGTTTTTTCCCTTTTACTTTATCCTTTAGTATTGTTTTTAAGAAGAAAACTAAAATTCAGAAATACATTAGCTGTCGTTGTTTCTTTACTATTAGTTATTTTTTTAATATCTGGAATCGTTTTACTATTTGTTCCGTTAATTATTTCGCAAGGTGAAAATTTATCACTTTTAGACATTAATTCCCTTGAAAACAATTACAATAGGCTACTTAATGATGTCACTATATATTTAAACTCACACAATATAGATTTACAACAAATTGCAAAAAGTTCAAACCTCACTTCATTTTCTAATTTTGAATTCATTCCAAACTTTTTGAATAATATAGTTAGTACCGTTGGAAATATCGGAATGGGATTGGCTTCTGTTCTTTTTATTTCATTCTTTATTCTAAAAGAAAGAAGTTCATTTTCAATAGCTTTCAAAAATATTTTACCTGTAAATCAAAAAGAAAAAGTTTTAAATTCTGTAGAAAAAATAAACGAAATGCTTTCTAAATACTTTTTAGGATTGCTTTTACAATTATTTATTATTTTAGTTTTATACTTCATTGTATTTCTAATTTTTGGAGTTGAAAACGCCTTAATAATTGCTCTTTTATGTGCTGTTTTCAATATTGTTCCTTATGTAGGTCCAATTATTGCCACTTTTGTAGCAGGAATATTAATCATGATTAGTAGTATTGGAACTGGAGCTGATTTTGCTTCTGAAACCTTACCAACAACGATTTACGTTTTGATTGGGATGTTTATTGTTCAATTGATTGACAATAATGTGAGTTCGCCTTTAATTTTTTCAAAAAGCACCAATTCGCATCCTTTAGAAATCTTTTTAGTGATTTTGATTGCTGGAATTTTATTTGGTATTACTGGAATGATTATCGCGGTTCCGTTTTATACTTCTTTAAAAGTAATTGGAAAAGAATTTTTACCCGAAAATAGAATCATCAAAGCCCTTACCAAAAACTTATAGTTTTGAATTTAGAATCTCTTTTACAAACTGAAATACAAGATTTTATTAACCAAAATCTGAATGCCGATAGCTCAAAATTAGCTTTAAAGAAAAATCCATTTCCTGAAGTTAATTATTCCGTTATCATCAATCAAATTATTGCAAAAAAGAAAGCAAAAGATAAACTTCCAACTTGGTTTTCAACTGAAAATATCATTTATCCTGAAAAAATTTCCATCGAACAAACTTCGTCAGAAACTACAGCTAAATACAAAGCTTCATTAGTTTCAGGAGAAAAATTAATCGATTGTACAGGTGGATTTGGTATTGACGATTACTACTTTTCAAAACAATTCAAATCCGTTATCCATTGCGAATTGAATGCCGATTTATCTCAAATTGTAAAACATAATTTCGAAGTCTTAAAAGCCACAAATATTGAATGTTATCAAGGTGATAGCACTCAAATTTTAGAACAATTGAATCAAAAGTTCGAATGCATTTACATCGATCCTTCCAGAAGAAATGATGCTAAAGGAAAAGTCTTCATGTTAGCCGATTGTTTACCAAATGTAGTCGATTTACAAGATTTTTATTATCAATTTACCGATACGATTTTAATCAAAACTGCTCCTATTTTAGACCTTCACGCGGGTTTATTGGAATTGAAAAACGTATCAGAGATTCACATCGTAGCAGTAGATAATGAAGTAAAAGAATTGCTTTGGAAGATTGAGAAAAACTTTGACGCATCTCCAGAAATTATTACAGTTAATTTAGAAAAAGAGAAGCAAACGATTACTAAAATTGAAAGTACAAAATCGTATTTTGCTTCTTATAGTTTGCCAAAAAATTATCTCTACGAACCCAACGCTTCTCTAATGAAATCAGGCGGATTTGAAGCGGTTTCAGAATTGTTTGCTGTTGGGAAGTTGCACCAACATTCGCATTTATATACTTCGGATGAACTTATTGATTTTC
>NZ_JAKLJH010000011.1:2172-30551 GCF_023151265.1 Flavobacterium sp. | reverse complement strand
TATAACCATCTCTGTTAAAATCTCCAGCAGCCATACTCCACGAAGGCATGTCGCTTGTTCCAGTAATTGGAAAATCTGTTACAGTATATGTACCAGGTGTAGCACCTTGAAAATGAACTCTTAAATTATTAGCACTAACTCCAACAATATCGTCTTTATAATCTCCATTCATATCCGCAATACAAATGTTATAAGTACTATTAATTGTAGCAATGGTTTGATTAGTATAAGTAACAGGAATTATAATTGGAGCTTCTGTTAAAGTAAAACTAAATCCATCTGCACTCCATTTATTATCCCAAACAATGTAATAGGTAACTCCTGCCGAGACTTCAAATGTTCTTACAGAAAGATTAGAATTTGTATTTCCAGAATTACAAGCAATAACTCCAGAATTATCATCATTGGCAACACAAGTTAATCCAGTTGTACAATTTCCAGTGTATACACTAAAATTGGTGTCTTTACAGATATTAATTGCTAAATCAGAAGATAGTGTAACATTAGCATTTATGTTAGGAGTATAAGAATACCATTTAGATAAACTAGATGAAGAACATGTAGTCACAATATTTGTTTGATCTATAGCATTTACGACAGTTGTTCCAGTAGAAATTGGAGTTGCAGCAGCACAAGGATTGTAACCTTCAGGCAATTCACTAATTTGAAAATTAAATCCAGTAGACATCCAACGATTATCCCAAACGATATAATAAGTAGTTCCAGCAATAGCATTGAAAGTAACTCGAGATAAATAAGAACTTCCAGATGAACAAGTAACCGTTCCAGAATCATCATCTCCACCAACACATGTAAGTGCAGCACAAGTTCCTGAATATACACGTAGTCTGGTGTCTAAACAAATGTTTTCTACTAAATCAGACGATATAGTTACAGAAAAATTTTGTGATGGTGTGTAAGCATACCATTCTGCTGCAGTTGTGGATGTGTTCGTTAAATTACAAGCTATAGCTGGTAATTCAGTTCCATTAATTGTTCCTACAGTGAAAGTTCCTCCTGAGGAAATTGGAATTGCAGTTGCGCAATTGTCCTGAGCAAAAGTCATAATGCTACTAAGAACAAAAAGGATTAGTAAGTAATTTTTTTTCATATTTATTAGGTTGTAGTTTTTGTTTATCGACATTCATCTAATGAATTAATCCATTCTTCAATTATGGCAACTCCTTCAGTATGAATTAAAGTTCTACCATGAAGAGGCATTCTTGAGGCTTCATTAGTTGTGTTAACTCTGTGAAATAACATTGATTTATCAGTTCTTCTAGGAGTTATTAATTTATCTAATTCAGGATCAAAATCTTGCATATCTTGAGTAGGTACACAAACGCCCATATTAGTTAAGCCATCTGAAGTTCCAGTATCATTAAATGCAAGTCTTAGTGGTCTGTAATCGCAATGACCTTTTTCTTTATGACAATGTGCACAGTTTATGTCAAAGTAAGAGCGAACTCTTTCGCGAATAGGTTTTGAGGAGTCATTATAGTCCACAACTGTATTCGCTTCAGACGGTAACGCAATATTTTCTAAATATCCATTTTGTATCCAGTGCGTTAATTGATTTCTTGAAGTACTTCCGTAGTTGTAATTGAAGTTTAAATTTTGAGGTTTAATCCCAATAGGTGTAAAAACGGTTACTTCTTGACCATCAATTGTTTCTTTTTCTTTATGACAAACAATGCATTGAACTTCCGAAGGTACTCTGTAATTTACCGTTCTTGTTACATTGTTTTCATCGATCCAATTAATGTTTTGATAACTTCCTGCCATATCTAAATAAGCCTCAGTTTGCTCGTCATTCCAAACATATTCAGCAAAAATCCAACCAGAAGATTTGCGAATCATAATACGAGTTTCTATTATTTTTCTTGTATTTGCTGGAAGTACATTGTCATAGTAGAAGGTCTTAATTAAAACGGCTCCAACAGGTAAATTAATTATATTACCATCGCCTTGATAGGTTCCATGAGTGTTTTTAGGCATCCAAATGAATCTTTTTTTATGTGCATAATCACTAAAAAGAATACTTGCTGGTTCATAAGGAATAACATCAAGTGAAGGAACTTGGTTTTTTATTTCACCTTCAAAGAATTTGTAATCAGATAGTTTCGGATAAGGGACTTGTGTTAAGTCAACTGTAACAGGTGAAACGGGAGTATATTCATCTTCATTATCGTCTGAACAGGCATAAATAAAGAGGGAAATACTAATAATAAAAGCGTAAATCGAGTATTTTTTTATCATTTAGTTAAAGTTTGTTTGTATTGTTTGAAACAAATATAACTTTTTTTTCAAAATACCGATGATTTTGCAATTAAAAATTTAAAATATTTTATCAGAAATTACAACATTATATTTTTTTAGGTTTTCTAAAGCTTCTTTTGATTTATGATCAAAATTGTTTTCAATTTCTTTCGTTCTCTTTTTATTTTCAATACGATTAATGCTATCATAAAAACGACGAACCTCTTCCATATTAGAAATTATCAATTTTGGAACATTTACATTATTTCCAAATTCGTCTTTTGCAACCATAGTAAAATAACTCGAATTGCAATGTTTTTTTACTCCGGTTTGAATGTGTTCCGATGTTACTCGGATTCCAACAACCATAGAAGTTTTACCAACATAATTAACTGAGGCTTTTAAAGTTACTAATTCGCCCACATCCACCGGATTCAAAAAGTCAACCGTATCAACAGAAGCTGTCACACAATAACAACCTGAGTATTTCGAAGCACAGGCAAAAGCAATTTGGTCCATAAGTTTTAACAAATAACCACCATGAATTTTTCCACTAAAGTTAGAGTGAGAAGGAAGCATTAATTCTGATAGCGTAATTCTTGAAGCATCTACTGTATTGGCAATTTCCATAAGAATTATTTTTCAAGTGAAACTTTAGTAACAAAATAGCGAGTATCTCCCCACCAAAAGAAAGTTTTATAGCGCTCTTCGTATTCCAAAGTTACTTTTTTACCTTGCCATTTTTTTAAATCTTCAATAACCACTTCCTGATTATCCATTATTGAAAAAGCAAATATTTGAGCGCCAGAAATTCCCTGACTCAATTCGCCTTCCCATGTTTTAACCACAAAACCTTTATGGCTAATTTTAATCAATTCACCTGAACGCACCCCTTCGCTATACGGAACATAGTAAATAAAACTAAAGTACCCCACCGTAATTAAAGTGAGAGATAAAACAATATAAAGAATAATTTTTTGCATCATAATTTTCTTTTTTTAGTCGTTATTGTTTTCAGAAAGCAATGAAATTTCATCTATTTCATTAGCTCTTTTTAAAACAGATTCAGGCAAAGCCTTTTTGGCTTTAGCTCCCATTTTTTTCAGTTTTTCAACGCTTGTGATAAGGTTTCCTTTTCCGTCAACTAGTTTGTTCATGGCGTTACCATATTCGATTTTAGCTTCGTCCATTTTCTTTCCAATTTTAATCAAATCGGAAACAAAACCTTCAAATTTATCATACAAAGCTCCGGCTTGACGCGCAATTTCAATCGCATTTTCTTGTTGTTTTTGGTTCGTCCACATGCTGTCAATCGTACGTAAAGTTGCCAAAAGGGTTGAAGGTGTTACAATCACAATATTTTTCTCAAAAGCTTTGTTGTATAACGTTGTATCTTCATTTAATGCAACAGCAAAAGCGGATTCAATTGGAATAAATAACAACACAAAATCTGGACTTTCCATGTGGTACAAATCGTGGTAATTTTTGTTGCCTAATTGTTCCACATGACGATTTATAGAAACAATATGCTCTTTTAAATACTGATTTTTTACTTCCGAATCTTCTTCGTTGATGTAACGTTCGTAAGAAGTTAATGTTACTTTCGAATCGATAATCATTTTTTTGCCATCCGGAAGATTGATAATAACGTCTGGGAACACGCGATTACCTTCTTCTGTAACGTGACTTTGTTGTACAAAATATTCTCTGTCTTTCTCTAATCCCGATTTTTCTAACACGCGTTCTAACACCAATTCGCCCCAATTTCCTTGCATTTTGCTATCACCTTTTAAGGCTTTGGTTAAATTCATGGTTTCCTTGCTCATTTGTTCGTTCATCTCGCGAAGTCCCAATATTTGCTGGCGTAGTGCAGCATGATAATCGATACTTTCTTTGTGTGTATCTTCGACCTTCTTTTCAAAAAGTTGGATTTTATCTTGTAACGGTGTAAGAATGTTTTTTAGATTCTCTTTGTTTTGTTCAGTGAATTTTACGGTTTTTTCTTCCAGAATTTTATTAGCTAAATTTTCAAATTCTTTAGTGAATTTCTCCTGAAGTTGTTCTACTTCTTGCTTTTGTTCTTTATTGCGTTCCAATAAATTATCAAAATCATTTTCTTTTTTTGCCAAATGAATGGCTAAAGATTCCTTTTCTTTTTGAAGATTTTCTTTTTCGGAAGTGAGTTGTAAAAGCGATTTTTCAAACTGATTTCTTTCTGTTTGAAATTGGATTTTCAATTGTTCGATTTGACCTAAAAAACCATTAATGCGTTCTTCTAAACCTGATTTTTCAGATTGTGATTTGGCAGAAAACAATAGTTTTCCAATAAAAATTCCAATTCCTAAGGCAATAATAAATGCGGCAAGTACTAAAAGGGTTTGTGACATGGTGTGTGATTTTGTTTAATAATGTAAATGTAGCAAAAAATAAAATTTGAAGCCATGTTAGTACTTAAAACTCTTCTAAATTTTATTAAAAGCATATTAATCGATATATTGATTCGTTCATCGAGTTCTAATGATAATTATATGTTAAACAATTAAAAACCATTTATTTACGTTGAAATTTTTTATACTTTTACTATGTGATTTTGATTAGTTATTGAATATATCGTTAGTTACATATCTAAAAAGAGATTCAGTCGTTTATTCTTCTCAAGTTATAGCAGATTAGAAAAACGTAATAAATCAAAATCGACACAGGGAGGTCTTAAATAAGGCCTCCTTATTTTTTGTATCACTCCAACAGTTTTTAGTATCTTCGCCGCACTTAAACGGAATTTTTAAATGCATCATCACTTTCTTATTCATAAGCCTTACGGATATTTATCGCAGTTTATTTACCAATTAAAACGCAAGAAAAAGTTGTTGGGCGAATTGTACGATTTTCCCGAGAACACTATGGCAATTGGTCGTTTAGACGAAGATTCAGAAGGATTACTTTTGTTGACGACAGATGGCATGATGAGCGAAATTGTCCGAAGCAAAAAAGTAGAAAAAGAATATTACGCTCAAGTCGATGGATTGATTACCGAAGAAGCCGTTGAACATTTAAGAAACGGTGTTGAAATTGGCTTGCACGGCAAAAAATACAAAACCAAAAAGTGTAAAGCTTTTAAATTAGAATTAGAACCAAATTTAGGCGAACGCGGAAAAAAGATTCGTGATGAACGTCACGGTCCAACTTCTTGGGTTTCTATAACCTTAACCGAAGGAAAATTTCGTCAAGTGCGAAAAATGACATCAGCGGTTGGTTTTCCTACGTTGCGATTGGTTCGCGTTCGGGTTGGAAACATTCATTTGAATGATTTGAAAGCAGGTGAAGTTTTAGAAGTGAGTAGTTTTGATGTATAAAAAAAACAGCTACTTCAGGTGAAATAACTGTTTTCAATTATTGAAATACTATAACGATTATTTAAAAATCTCCATAAAAAACGTTTTCATCGCTTCCCAACTTCTTTTATCGGCTAATTCGTTGTAAGCAGCGCCTTTGCTGTTATCGCTTCCCGCATCTTTATGTGTAAATGCGTGAACTGAATTTGCATAATAAATCATTTGCCAATCGGCTCTCGTTTGGCGCATTTCGTTTTGGAAAGCTTCAATTTCTTTTGCAGGAACATATGGATCATCGGCTCCATGTAACACTAAAACTTTCGCTTTAATTTCGTTTGTTGGACTATTTGCTACTTTTCCTAAACCACCATGAAAAGAAACCACTCCTTTTACATTTAAATTACCACGGGCCGCTTCTATAGCGCCTGTTCCGCCAAAACAATAACCAATTACTGCGATTTGATTTTTGTCTGCACCGACTTTTACTAATTGATCAATCGCCAATTGAATTCTTTTTTGGTATTCCGCAGGATTATTTTTGTAGAAACCTGCATTTTTTCCAGCTTCACCTGTGTTTTTTGGATTGTTTCCAACTCCGTAAATATCGGCAACAAAAGCATGATAGCCTAATTTAGATAAGTTTTCAGCTGATTCTTTAGCGTGAGCATCTACGCCCATCCAAGCAGGTAAAACGATAACACCAATTTTCTTTGGATTTGCTTTTTGAGCTTTAGCGAAAAATCCTTCTAATTTTTGATTACCATCTGCGTAATCTACTTTTACTAATTGTCCAAAGCTATTCATAGTAGCTAGGATTAAGGTTAAATAAAGGTACTTCATAACTTTTTTTAGTAAAATTATGAAAATAGAACATACTAGTCGTTAAACAAAATGTAAAATTGGGATAAATTATTTGATTTTGAACTTGCCAATAGTAGCATCAAAAGTCAAATGTTCGGTATCAAATAAGGTATTAAAAATCCCAGTTTGAATTAAATTACAAGGTTGGTCTTGTACAATTTTGTTTGGTGTAAACACAATCATTTCGTCTGTCATTTGAATCGCTAAATCGATGTCATGAGTAGAGTAGAGAATGGTTTTGCCTGTTTCGTGCGCGAGTTTTTGCAACAATTTTAATAAAGTCGCTTTATGAACCAAATCTAAATGTGTCGTAGGTTCGTCTAAAATGATAATCGAAGTATCTTGAGCCAAAGCCCGAGCAATCAAAGCAATTTGTAACTGACCATCACTGATTTCGTCATGTTTTTTGTGAACCAAATGTTGAATTTCGGTTAATGCAATTGCTTCTTCAATTTTAATTTTGTCTTCTTCAGATAATGTTCCTAGCCAATTGGTGTAAGGCTGTCTTCCTAAAGCGATTATTTCGTAAACGGTTAAATTACTTGGTGGCAATTTTTCAGTTAGAACGATGCTTAATTCTTGTGCTAAATCAATAGGTTTGTAATTTTGAAGCGACTTGTTTAGTAAAGTTATTTCACCCGATAATGGTGGAATAATTCCAGTAATAGTTTTTAATAATGTAGATTTTCCGATTCCGTTTTCACCGATTAATGCGATTAATTTGCCCTTTTCTAAACTAAGATTGATGTTTTGAGCAATAGTAATCGTTTCCGATTTGGATTTGTAGCCAATCGAAAGATTTGAGGTTTGTATGATGAAATTTTGTTGGGTCATTCTTATTTATTGCTACGGATTAATTTTTAAACATATAAGTCATATAAGTTGGAAGTATTTATAAAAATTACATAAAAGTTCATTTAAGTTGATTTCTTTCATTTCTTTAATCTGTGTTCCTAAAACCTTTTCTTCTTAACTAACAACCAAATCACTACAGGTGCTCCAATTACAGAAGTTATCGCGTTAATTGGTAAAGTAATATCATTTCCTGGAACTTGTGCAATCGTATCGCAACAAAGCATTACAATCGCTCCAAGTAACAGCGTACTCCAAAACAACACAAAATGATTACTGGTTTGAAACAACAATTTCGCCATATGCGGAACTGCTAATCCTATAAAAGCAATCGGACCTGCAAAAGCGGTAATACTTCCTGCTAAAATACTGGTGGCAATGATGATTAAAAAACGTGTTTTCTTATAATTGATTCCGATACTTTGAGCATATTTTTCTCCCAACAATAAAGCGTTTAAAGGTTTGATAACCATAAAACTAATTCCAATTCCGATGATAACAAAAATGGATAAAAGCGAAATTTCATTCCAAGATAAATTCGAAATGCTTCCCATTGACCAAAAGGTGAATTTCTGTAATTTTTCAGCAGTAGTAAAATAAGAAAGCACCGAAACAATAGCACTTGTAAAACTTCCAAACATTAATCCGACAATCAAAATTGCCATGGTGTCTTTAAGTTTTTTCGACACCAATAAAACGGCCATAAAAACCAATAAACTGCCTAAACTTGAAGCTAGAATTAATCCATAATTCGATAAAAAGAAGGATGAGATGAAGGTAGGTAAAAATCCAGTTCCTAAAATGATAAACGCCACTCCCAAACTCGCTCCCGAACTCAATCCCAAAACATAAGGTCCAGCCAACGGATTTCTAAACAACGTTTGCATCAACAAGCCGCTCATCGAAAGTCCAATTCCTACTAAAATTGCGGTAATAGCTTTTGGAAAGCGGAAATTCCACAGAATAATTTCCCAACTTTCCTTACTCATGTCTTGCGATAAAAGTCCGTTAACCACTTCTTTTAATGGAATAGAAACCGAACCTAAGCTAATATTCACCAAAAACAAAAACACCATTGCTACAAGCAAAAGGATGAAGAGAAAATTTTGTTTTTTGGTTAATGGCATGCGTTGAATTTTTGGCTAAATTACGTTTTTAGAATCTATTTTGGGAACACAGATTTAAGAAATGTTAGAAATTTCAAGAAAAATAATTCGTGTTAATTAGTGAAATTTGTGTTTACTTCAACTTCTCAAAAAAGAACAATTCATAATCGGGTAACATTTCGGGATGTAAAATTTTTACGATGTCTTTTAAAACTAAATCAGGTCGGTTTTGTGCTAATTCGTAATAAATAACACCGCCTGTTTTTCCTTTTTTAGTGCTAAATGAATACACGTTTTTGTTCTTTACGGCTTTAAAGTGAATGTAATTTGGATTACTATTCATAATTTCTTGAATCGAACCAAATTGTCCTGGACCAATCCAAAAATCAGCGTCTTTGGCTTTATCTAAAACACTTTCGAAAGATAAAGCTAAGCTTCCTGTTCCTTTGGAATCTTTCCATAAATAATTTCCGTTAGCTTCTTTTAAGAAATAGGCTGCCCAACTATCGCCTTGTGGTAAAAACCATTGGTCTTCATAGATAGCACCGGCAAAAATAGTGGGTTGGGTTTTAGCATTTTTCGCTAAAGCTAAAACGGAATTGTATTCCTTTTCAATTGAGTTGAAGATTTCTATTGCTTTATTGTCTAAATCATATAAAGCGCCGAAGAACTTAATCCATTCTGCTTTTCCCAAAGGTGTTTTTTCGGTCCAATCTCCATTGAAAATGATTTTCTGACCGTTCTTTTCTAGGTTTTTGTAGGTTTTCAAATCGCCATCTACACTAAAACCAACAATTAAATCAGGTTGAATGTCTAAAATGACTTCGATGTTTAATCCTTGATTAGAACCTAAATCTCTCACTTTTCCAGCGTCAATTAAAGCTCTTGTTTTTTCTGATGAAATGTATTGTGTAGTTGGAAAACCTATTAATGTATTTTCTACTCCTAATGATTCTAAAGCCGGAATATGCGTTGTTGAAGTAACGATTACTTTTTTGATTGGTATTTCAATCGCAGTAAATTGTTGTAAACTATCTGGAATTTGAACACCTTTTTTATGAAGAATGTAGGTGTAATCATCTTTTGCTTCAGGATAAGCATTCGAAACTTTTACCACCGAAAATCCATTGTATTTTTCGATTGAAAATCCTTCCGCATTTTGAATACTGTTTTGTGCAGAAGTATTCGGATTTGCAGAACTTTCTGATTCTTTACATTGGGTAAATCCAAAAAATAAAATTACTAAAATGAAATAGTGGCGCATGAAAATGTTTTTTGCAAAAGTAGTACTTTACATTCAAAAACAGATTATATGTAACAAATGATGCCAAACGTTTTATCAAAAACCACTAAATTTGTAATAAAAAACATGAGAACAGATTCTAACGCTTTCCTTTATGCAGTAGCAACTATTATTTTGGCACACTTTGTTATTGGCTTTATTTGGTTGTGGCGTAAGATGAATAAGAAGAAGTAGTTTTTTGAAAGATGTTTAGTAAATATTGCATTTTTATAAAAATATAATACCTTTGCCCTCGAATTTTGGTTGTTGTTTCTGAATTTTTCAAAACAACATTAAAAGGGAATTAGGTGAAAAACCTAAGCTGTACCCGCAACTGTAAGCTATCAAGCTTGTTATTATCTACAATACCACTGTTGGTAATTTGGAATTAAGAATTGAGAATTAAGACTTTAGAAATTATGCTTTCTAACTTCTGACTTCTAACTTCTAACTTCTAACTTTCGATGGGAAGGTTGATAACAAGACGCAAGCCAGGAGACCTGCCATATTCATTGAGTAACAAACTTTCGGGAAAAAAAGTTTGAGTATGGGTAAATTCTGTGCTTTTCTCCCAAATTATTAATTATTGATTGAAGTGATTGGTTTAAACACATAGTCACATAGTATCTAGTTTATTTTGAAGGTTGTTTTAGAAAAATTATTTTTACACATAGCGCTTTGTTATCTATGTTAAATGAAATGCCTTTTTATATTCTATTTCATCTATGATTCTACGTGTTGAAAAAATTATTTCAGCAAGTTTTTTATTAACCCTAAAATGAACAAAAAGTTTATTGGCTTAAGTGTATTTACACTAGCTACTGCTTTTGCGTATGCTCAAGAATCAGATACGCTAAAAGTGACTAATTTAAAAGAAGTGGTCGTTTCCGACACAAAATTTGCGCAAAGCAAAGAAAAATCAGGTAAAATTATTGAAGTTATTACAGCAGAAAACTTAGAAGCTAAAAAAGGTCAAAATTTAGCTAATGTTTTGAGTCAAGTTGCTGGAGTGGAAATCAACGGAAATCAATCGTTTAATGGAAAGAACTTAGGTTATTACATTCGTGGTGGTCGTAATCGTCAAGTAGCTATTTATATTGATGGTGTTCCGGTTTCTGATGCTTCAGGAATTAACATTGAATATGATTTACGTTTAATTCCAGTAGAACAAATCGAGAAAATTGAAGTAATGAAAGGCGCTTCGAGTACGTTATACGGAACTGGAGCTGCAACTGGAGTTATTAATATTACTTTGAAGAAATCAGCTAAAAAGGAAATTTCTGGTAATGCGTACATCAATATGGGAACGCAAAATACTTCAAATACTTCTAAAACAAGCGCACAAGATTTCAATCAAGGATTATCGCTAAACGGAACAGTTAATAAAGTTTCGTACATGACGACTTTGAATAGCACAGAAACTAAAGGAATGTCGGAAGCTGCAGGAGAAAATTTTGAAGAAGATACATTTTCGAGAGTGAATGTGTTGCAGAAAATTGGTTTCAAAGCGAATGATAAATTGAGTTTTGAATTTTTCGGAAATTATGACCGTATTAAAAACACGTTCGACAATTCGTTTGACGGAATTATCGCTAATGCAGACGATTTAAACAACAATAGTTTTTCGGAACAATTCAGAATCGGATTTTTACCAAAATACAAATACAATAAAGGAGAATTTGCTATTAACGCAGGAGCTTCAACAATTGATAGAGTTTTAAATATTTCAAATTCTTGGTCGGGAACGATTGATAATTACAATTATTCAGGAAGAAGTGTTTCGATTGATGCTTTCAATAAATACAACTTCAGCAAGCAAGTATATTTAGTTTTAGGTGCGCAATATCAATATTTCGATATGACACAAAAAGACGCTTATACTGATGTTGCAAAAGAAGGAGCTAAGTTTAATTTGTTAGATCCATATGCAAATTTTGTTTATAATTCTAATTTTGGTTTTAATTTGAATGCTGGTCTTAGGCTAAATTTTCACAGTGAATATGACACATATTATGTGTTAAACATTAATCCAAGCTATACTTTTAAAAATTTACCATTAAAGATTTTAGGCTCAATTAGTGGTGGATATATCACGCCAAGTTTATACCAATTATACGGTCCTTACGGAAATTTAGACTTAACGCCAGAAGAAAATGCTACGGCAGAATTTGGTTTTGAATCGCAATTATTGGACAAAAAATTAACGATAAATGCGGTTGGTTTTTATAGAGAAGAAGAAAATACGTTTGGATTTTTTACTGATCCAATAACGTTTGCTTCAAATTATATCAACATCGACGGAACTTACAATGCAAAAGGAGTGGAAACAAGCGTTCGTTATACCATATCAGAACGTTTCAATATTGGTGGAAATTATACATTTACAGAAGTAGAACAACAATTAAACCGTTTGATACCAAAGCACAAAGGAAATGTTGATTTGAATTACAAATTCAAAAGAGGAACTTTCGGAATCAATTATCAATATGTTGATCATAGAAGTGATGCATATTATGATTCGAATATTTGGGCAACGCAAGCTGTTAATTTAGCGGCTTATCAGTTGGTTAACTCTAATATTTCGTATGAATTATTGCCAAATCGTTTACATGTTTTTGGAACTGTAACTAATATACTTAATGAAGATTTTCAAGAAGTAATTGGTTATAATTCAAGAGGAAGAAATTATAAATTAGGTTTGAATTTCATGTTTTAGATAAAGAAATAAAAGAGGGCAATTCGCCCTCTTTTTTATTCCAAATACATTTCATCACCAAACAAGCGCATAGATTTACTATCTTCAAAATGGTTAAATATTTTTTCAGGTAAACTTTGCTGAAATCTACCATTTAAATTAATATAATTTATTGTTGCATTTAAAAGAGGATCGGAAATTTCTCCAATTGTACCTAAATTGTCTAAGTCTTCAAGTTGGGTTAAATTAGGAGATAAACCATTTGTATATTCACTGAAATTATTATTGTTTGCAATTTTTAATACAATAGGCTGCATAGCATATTTGTGGTTAGGATTTACATTTTCTTTTCTAAAAGTAGGAGAGTCATAAAGCGTGATAGATCCAACATTTTTTCCAGCTGTTGCATCGCCTATTTGAACAACATTTATATAGGGAGCAAGACCATTAATAACTAATTCACTTGCAGAGGCTGAACGTTTTGTAGTTAATATGAAAATTTTGTTTAAATTTAGATGGTTAATACTATTGCCATTAGCGAGAGAATTTGTAAATCTATTTAAAAGTTGTTCAGGATTGTTGATTAAATTTTCAATTTTATAATTCCATTGTTGTTTTGCGAAAATTTGATTATTAAATTGTCCAGTTATCATACTTGCCAATCGAGTAGCTGTATTTATAGAACCACCCGAATTGTATCGTAAATCTAGTACTAAGTGAGTAATTCCTTCATTTTGAAAATATCCAAATGCATTATTTAGCTCTGTTTCATAATTTGCATAAAAACCATTATACATTAAGTATCCTATTTTTTTAGTCCCTTCTACAAATACTTTTCTGATGTAAACTGGATTTTCGGAATAGTTTGTTTTAGTTAGCATAACAGAATCCCCATTTGGAGTAATAGCCCCATTGTCAAATTCTGCAAAGTTTAAAGTGTAATTTTCTAGATTAAGCAGATTAATATAATTTGAAGTATTTAAAGAAATTCCATTCACTGCATAAAAAATATCTCCTCGTTGAATATTTTTAGTTGATGCGTCAGAATTTGGTTGAATATATCGAACCCAACCAAATAATTCCGTTGTACTTCCTTCTCTAAATCTCAATTCATAATCGACACCATTGCTTTTTTGAGAACCGCTCAATATTTCTTCTAGCACAGTATAATCTGAAAAAATAACACTGTAACGATCAATTGTAGGGGCAACTAATAAATGATTAAAAATCTCTTCTGGAGAATTAAAAGAATTAATAAAGTTGTCATAATCACTACTTGAATCAAAACGATCATCTGCTAGATCAGGAGAATCAGAAAGCCAGAAGTAATAAAGGTTAAGACCTTTCCAAACAAAATTATTTACAGACCCGTACGATATGTTATCATCGTAGTCGTCAGTACATTTTACAACACTTTGAGCAAAAAGTATTGCAAGTAAAGCCAACATAAATCTTTTCATATACTTTTTTTTATAAAGATAATTACATTTCTTTTTGTAACAAAATTAAATTACATTCGTCTTCATTATAAACCAACCAATTACTATGAACCAAAACGAGTTTGTGCAAATAATTACTCCTTTCAAGGATAAGTTATTTCGTTTAGCGAAACGAATGCTCGTTAGTACCGAAGAAGCAGAAGATGCGACTCAGGAAGTGTTGGTTAGATTGTGGAATAAGAATAGCGCTTTAGAACAATACAATAGTGTAGAAGCTTTAGCGATGACGATGACCAAGAATTATTGTTTGGATCAACTCAAAAGCAAAAGAGTTACGAATTTGCAAATTGTACATAACAATTATCAAGATAAGCAAGCGAGTGTAGAAACGCAAATAGAGTATCAAAATACGTTACAATGGGTAGAAAAGTTAATGAACGATTTACCCGAACAACAACGATTGATATTACAACTAAGAGAAATTGAAGAATACGAATTTTCAGAAATTGCTCAAGTATTAGAAATGAATGAAACAGCGGTTCGAGTAGCTTTATCAAGAGCACGAAAAACCTTAAGAGAACAAATAGAAAAAACACATAATTATGGAACTCAAGTTAGTTGAACAATTATTGGAAAAATACTTTCAAGGTGAAACTACAATAGCAGAAGAAAAACAATTAAAGGCCTATTTTTCTTCCAACGATGTGGCGCCACATTTGGCAAAATATCAATCGCTATTTGGTTACTTTGAAATACAAAAAGGAACGCAATTCGAGCAAAAACTTCCATTACAACCTAGAAAACAAAGTACTGTAAAATGGATAGGTATCGCTGCAAGTTTTGTAGCGCTTTTTGGATTGGCAACCTTCTATTTTTATCCATCTGAACCTAAATATGAAGATTTAGGAACGTATGATAATCCAGAAGAAGCCTTTGCAGCTACACAAAAAGCTTTGTTAATGGTTTCAGAACAAGTAAACATTGGCATGAAAAGTGTAGTATATTTAGAAGAATACGAAAAAACAACAAAAACAATTTTTAAATAAAAGAAAAATGAAAAATTTAGTAGTAGTTATAGCATTTTTAATGGCATCAACAGTTTCTTTTGCACAAGGCGCTTTTGATAAATTTGAAGATAAAGAAGGTGTTGCAACAGTGGTTGTAAACAAGAAGATGTTTGAAATGATGAGTAAAGTTAAAGTGGATGCAAAAGACAAAGAAATGCAACAATACATGAACTTGCTTAAAAAATTAGACAACTTAAAAGTTTTTACTACTAGTAACGCAAAAATTAGTTCTGATATGAAAGCGACTGTAAATAGTTACTTAAAATCGAATCCATTAGAAGAATTAATGCGTGTGAATGGCGATGGTAAAAACGTAAAAATTTATGTAAAATCTGGAGCTAACGAAAACATAGTAAGAGAGCTTTTAATGTTTATTGAAGGTTCTAATGTGAAGGATGCCGGAACCGTAGTTTTATCATTAACAGGAAACTTTAGTTTAGATGAAATTTCTGTTTTAACCGAAAAAATGAGCTTGCCAGGTGGCGATGATTTGAAAAAAGCTTCTAAAAAATAAACCATGAAAAAGTTAGTATTACTTGTTTCTTGTGTGATTTTACTTTGGAGTTGTGAAGACAAACCAACGCTTCAAAAGTATTTTGTGAAAAACACGGAATCATCTAAGTTTATTGCATTGGATTTAGCTTCCAATATCATTAAAACGGATAAAGTTGAATTATCAGAAACGGAAAAAGCCGCATTAGAATCGTTCGAAAAAATGAATATTTTGGCTTTTAGAACTGATTCTACAGATATTACTGGATATGATAAAGAAATCAAAGAAGTGAAAGCTATTTTGAAAGACGAAAGCTATCAACAATTAATGAAAGCTGGTTCAGGTAATGATGGTGCAGCTATTTATTTCGTTGGAAATGATGACGAACACATTGAAGAGTTTGTTGTTTTAGCTGGAAAGAAAGAAAATGGTTTTGCAGTAGTTCGTGTTTTAGGAAACGATATGAATCCAACACATATTATGAATATGCTGAGTTTACTCCAAAAATCACAAGTCGATATGGAGCAATTGAAACCTTTACAACAACTTATGAAATAAAAAAATCCCGCAACTGCGGGATTTTTTAGTTTTTGAAGTATTTCAAAGGAACGATTAACATTCCAAAACATTCTCCATGTTCTTTTCCAATATGTTTGTGATGCATTTTGTGAGCACGTCTAACAGCCTTAGCATAACGATTGTTTGCATTTCTAAACAACTTAAAGCGTTGGTGAATAAAAATATCATGAACTAAGAAATAAGCCAATCCGTAAGCAAAAATTCCAATTCCAATAGCTAAACCAATTTCTAAGATGTTGTATTTCCAAAGTAAAAAACAACCAATACTTACCAAAGCATAAAAAATAAAAAATGCATCATTTCGTTCAAACCATGAATCGTGATCTTTTTTATGATGGTCAGCATGTAAACTCCATAAAAAACCATGCATAATGTATTTGTGACTAAACCAAGCCATAAATTCCATAAAGCAAAAAGTGGTAAAAAAAACTAAGATATGTATCCACATAATATTTTAAATTTCAATAATTAAATTAATTTATGATGCTGAAACGAGTTCAGCATGACAATTAGAATTACAAAATATTCAATCTGTAATTCAAGTAGCATTTTGCTAACAATCCTACTTTTTCATAATCAGGAACACGAATTCTCGTATTTTTGATTTCCACAGAAGGTGTTTTTTTCAATTTACTTAGTAATTTCTTATAGTAAATATAAGCAGTGTAAACGCCGAATTTAGCTTCTAAAGGTAATTTTTGAATTCCTTCAAAACCCGCATCAAAATCAGCTTGAATTTCATTGATAATTTGCTGTTTTGAAGCTTCATCTAAGCGAGATAAATCGGTATTTGGGAAATAAGTTCTGCTTAAATCTTCATAATCGGCTTTTAAATCGCGTAAGAAATTCACTTTTTGAAAAGCCGAACCTAAACGCATCGCACTATGTTTTAATTCTTCGTATTTTTCATCATTTCCATTTACAAAAACTTTCAAACACATTAAACCCACAACATCTGCCGAACCATAAATGTACTGATTGTATTCTTCCACAGTAGTGTAAACCGATTTATGTAAATCCAATTTCATACTGTTCATAAACGCATCAATCAATTCCATTGTAATATTGTATTTATTTACGGTATGTTGAAACGAATTTAAAATAGGATTTAAACTTATTTTTTGCGAAAGCGCTAAACTTAATTCGTTTTCAAATTGCGAAAACAAAGCTTCTTTGTCGTAATCGTGAAAAGTGTCAACAATTTCGTCAGCAAAACGAACAAACCCATAGATATTATAAATATCTTGTCGGATGCTTGGAGCCAACATTTTTACAGCAGATGAAAATGATGTGCTGTATGCTTTTGTAACTTTTACGCTACAATCAAATGAAACGTTATCAAAAATGGATTTCATACTATTGATACTTTTTTATTAAATCGGCAACTAATTTTCCTGAAATTAAAGACGGAGGAACTCCCGGTCCTGGTACGGTTAACTGTCCAGTAAAGTACAAGTTTTGCACTTTTTTACTTTTCAATTTAGGTCTTAAAAAAGCAGTTTGCAATAAGGTATTTGCCATACCATACGCATTCCCTTTGTACGAATTATATTCTTTAACAAAATCATTTACACAAAACGATTCTTTAAAGATAATGTTATTTTTTACTTTTTGATTGGTTAATTTTTCTAATCGGGTGATTATTTTTTCAAAATACAATTCTCTTAACTCGTTTGTGTCTTCTAATCCAGGTGCTAATGGAATCAAAAATATTCCTGCTTCTTTACCTTCTGGAGCTGAGTTTTCATCGGTTTTTGATGGAAAACTTGCGTAGAATAGTGGCTCTTCAGGCCATTTTGGATTGTCATAAATAGCTTCTGCATGAATATCGAAATCTACATCAAAGAATAAAGAGTGATGTTCTACGTTTTCGATTTTCTTATCAAATCCTACATAAAATAGGAGCGAAGAAGGAGCAAATGTTTTGTTATCCCAATATTTTTCAGAATACTGACGATGTTTTTCATCTAACAAAGTTTCCGAGTGATGATAATCGGCTCCACTTAGAATTACATCTGCTGTGATAATTTTATTATTCACCAATAAACCAGTTGCTTTTCCATTAGTAACATCAATTTTTTGAACATTAGCATTGGTTTCGATTTTAACACCTAGTTCTTTAGCCAGTGTTTCCATTGCTAAAATTACCGAATACATTCCGTTTTTAGGATGCCAAGTTCCCAAACCAAAATCGGCAAAGTTCATAAAGTTATAAAATGAAGGTGTATCACTTGGTTTAGCTCCTAAAAACAAAACTGGAAATTCTAAAATTTGAACCAATTTCATATTTTTGAATCTTTTTCGAACATCTTTTTTAATGTTACTAAAAAATTGATTCACTTTTTTTGCTGTTTCTAAAGTAATCAATTCTAAAGGCGATTCTCCTGGACGATATACCAAATCTTTAATAGCAATATCGTAATTACTTTTAGCTTCAGCCATAAATTGCTCTAATTGCTTTCCGCTTCCTTTTTCAATGGATTCAAAGGTTTTTACAATTTCGGGTAAATTATCAGCAATGGTTACAAAATCTAAGTGACCAAAATACACTTGATAAGCTGGAGAAAGTTTTATCAATTCGTAATAATCGGAAGGTTTTTTGCCAAAGTCAGTAAAGAAACGCTCAAAAACATCGGGCATCCAATACCAAGTCGGACCAATATCGAAAGTAAAGCCTTCCTTTTTAAGTTGACGAGCTCTTCCTCCTATGGTACTATTTTTTTCGTAAACAGTTACATCGTTACCTTGTTTTGCTAAATAGCAAGCTGCTGCTAACGAAGAAAATCCTGAACCGATTATGGCGATATTTTTACTCACTTGTTTTTATTTTGTTTAACAAAAATAGTAAAAAAGTTAAACAAAACAAATCTTTTTACAAAGTATTTGAAAGTTCTTCTATGCTATTAAAAATATGTACGTTATTATTAAGTGTTTTGGTTTCAATAAATTCTGTCATTCTACCTAATAATAAAAGTTCGTGATTGGTATTTTCAAGAAGTTTAGATTGAATATCAGTTATATAATTATTAACTTCTTCCTGATTTGGTTCCACGGTTAAATAACTAACAAAGGTTATTTTTTCGTAAGAATTGATAAGGTCTAACAAACTTTCTGTTGGAATACTTTCTCCTAAGTAAATGGTTTGATATCCTTTTAAAAGTATTTCGTAATTCAAATACATTAAACCTAATTCGTGTACTTCGTTTAAAGGAAGGAATAATACAAAAACTTTATCAGTTCTTGTAGGTTCTAAAATTTGAACTTTTTCTGTATTAATTAATAATTTCTGTTTAATTAGATAACTTATAAAATGTTCGTGAGCGGGTGTAATTGTTTCGGTTTGCCATAGGAATCCAATTTCTTGCATTAAAGGAATAAATACCGTGTAAAATACTTCACGAAAAGATTTTTCACTTAGTAATTGGTTATAAGTATTGAAAAACAAAGATTGATCAAAATTCATCATCGCCATATTAAAAGTACTAATAGCATGATTTTTGGCACTTTTTTCGGAAATAATATCGTTTGCAAGTTTGTTTATTTGCTCTTGCGTAAGCGAACCAATTTTAGATATTTTATATCCGTAATTATGAAGCAAAACGATGTTTAATAGTTTTTGTAAATTCTTAATATCATACGAACGAATGTTAGTATCAGAGCGCATAGGTTCTAAAACATTGTAGCGTTTTTCCCAAATACGAATAGTATGTGCTTTTATGCCTGAAAGATTTTCTAAATCTTTGATACTGAATACATTTTTAACGTTGTTCATCTTTTCGGTAAATTTATTAAACAAAAGTATGAAAAAAGATTTGTAAATAATTAAATTATTTAATATAAATTTGTTTTATATAACTTAAACAAATCTTAATTATGAAAAAAATTGTAACATTAGTGTTATTCATAGCTTCTTCTGTTGTTATGGCTCAAAAGACAAAAATTGAAAGCGGTGATTTCAAATTTTTAGCAGGTGTTAAAGAAGTTAACGTTGAATTTGACTATTCAAATTTGAAATTAATGAAAGAAAATTTAACTGAAGAGCAATATGTTACTAATAGAGCTACTGAGTTAAATGAGAAAAAAGGTGTTGGAGATATTTGGAAAAAGAAATGGCAAGGAAGTAAAGAAATGATCTGGAATCCTAAATTTTTAGAATTAATTAATGTTGTAAGTTCTAAAGAAAAAACGAATATTTCTTTTCAAGAAGGTTTAACATCGGCTAAATATACATTAATTGTTGAAGTTGTTTGGATTTATCCAGGATGGGACGTTGCTATGATGAAACAACCAGCTAAAGTTACAACTAATATTAAAATTGTTGAAACAGCAAATAGATCAAATACTTTAGTTGTTATGTCTAGTGAAAATGCTCCTGGTGATCAATGGGGTAGTAACTTCAGTAATGAAACTAGAATTGGTGAAGGTTTTGCTAAGACTGGAAAAACTTTAGCTAAAGTTATTGCAAAGCAAATTAAATAATTAAGCCTAATTTTAATAAATGAAACTGTCTAAGAAATTAGGCAGTTTTTAATTTTTATAATAATGAAAAAGAATATACTATTCGTTTTACTTTTTACAATTAATTTTATTTTTTCTCAGAAGGAGTTGTCTAAAGATTATAGTTACACGGTAAGTGCTCCTTATAAAGTTTTTGACGCATCAGAAAAGATTTATTTTTCTAAAAACAATCAATCTATAGCTATTAAGTTTGATGAAAAAAAGGTGTTAATCCAAAAATTTGATTCTGATAAACCAGCCTATCTAAAAGAAAAACTGTATGAGAAGTTTTTTCCAAAAAATTATAGAGTTGAAGACGTTTTAGAATTTGATTCAAAATTTTATGTGTTTTATTCTTCATGGAATGGTGATGAAGATAAAGAGCAATTATTTTCTGTAGAAATTGATTTTGATAAAGGAGAATTTATGACTCCTAAATTGATAATAGAAATCAATGGAAAACTTTCAGGAAAGAAAAACTTTAGTTTTTTTGGAGGAGGATTATATGATATGATTGATGGAACTCAAGATAAATTTGATTTTTTGGTTTCTCATGATAGAAAAAAAATGTTGGTTCAATATCGAAAAAAACCAGAAGTTAGAAATGATAAAAAAAGCTATGATGTTATTGGTTTAGTTGCTTTTGGAGATAACTTAACTCAAATTTCTGAAAGAGAAATTAAAATGCCATACACTGAAAGAAGAATGGATAATTTAGATTATCAATTAGACAACGATGGTAATTTGTATTTATTAACAAAAGTTTTTCATGATGATAGTAATGATGATAAAAAAAGAAGTAAAGATGAATTAGCAAACTACCATTTAGAATTATTTTTTATCAAAAATGAAACCAATGAATTAAAAATTTCAAGATTTGAAAACAAAGATAAGTTTATCACAAAATTATGGTTGTTTGATTCTCCTCAAAACTTTTTAGTTTGTGGTGGATTTTTTAGTAATGGAAAAGGAGATTTAGATGATAGCGATGGTGTTTTAGCTTTTAAAATTGATAAGCAAGGAAACATCTATGATAGTGTTTCTCATGATATTCCTGCTGAAATAATCAATCAATATGAAAGTGAAAAAACTAAAAAGAAAAACGATAAGAAAGAGAAAAAAGGCGACGTTCCAAAGTTTTCAAATTTATTCCTAAAAGATTTAATTGTTAACAATGATGGAAGTTTAATTCTAGTAGGTGAACAAGATTTTGTTGTTACTCACACTTCAATGGGACCAAATGGCTCAACAAGTACATATGTTCGTTATTTTTATAATGATATTTTAATCACTAAAATTGGGGTTAATGGCGAACTAAATTGGATGAAAAAAATTCCGAAAACCCAATCAGGAGGTAGAGGTCAAGGTGGAATGTCGTACAAATATTTTAGTGCAAATGATCACCATTATTTAGTATTCTTAGATAATGTAAAAAATATTGATTTACCAATTGATAAAACTCCAGCACTTCATTCAGATGGCCAAGGTGGTTATTTAACAGCTGTAAAAATTGCTGATTCAGATGGTTCATTAACAAAAAGTTCCATTTTAAACGGACGCGATATTGAAGATTTTCAAATGCATCAATTTTCAGTGAATCGAGTTTTTAAAACGAGTGAAAATTCTTTTATGTTAGAAGTTTACAAAAAGAAGAAAGAAGATATTATGATTAAAGTAATATTAAAATAATAAAAAAAGGGCAATTTTAAATTGCCCTTTTTTTATTGTTGTTTTTCTAAGTTTATCATGTGTGCCATGTTTTTAATAACATTGTCATGTTTTTTAACAAAAGGATTGTTTTGATCCCAAACATAACCAGCTAATACAGCACAAATTTTCTCTTTAACATCTGGGTTTTCAGGTTGATGAAAGAAAAGTGTTTGTAAATTTCCAGTGTACCATTCTTTTACATAAGTAGTAAAAACGCCGATTCCACTTTTCATATATTCTGTAAATTCTTTTTCCCAATTTACTTCAGTGCCGTTTAATTCTTTGTGAATTAATTTCGCTGCTAACATTCCCGATTCGGTTGCAAAAGCAACTCCAGATGAGAAAACAGGATCTAAGAATTCTGAACTGTTTCCAGTTAAGGCAAAACCATCTCCATACATTTGTTTTACGGAACGCGAATAATTTTCTAATTTCACAGGTTCAAATAAAAATTCAACATCGCCAAAACGTTTAATATAATAATCAGATAACTGAATAGCATTTCTTAACGCTTCTGCATTATTTCCATCTGATAATGAATTGATAAAAGACGTTGGTCCTACAACTCCTAAGCTCGTATTTCCATTCGAAAACGGAATTACCCATAACCAAACTTCGGTTTCTAAAATATCAAACGAAATTAAAGTTCCTTCTTCACCTTCTGGTCTGTTTTTATCTTGAACGTGTGTAAAGATAGAAGAATGCGGATCTAATTTTGATGGTGTGTCTAAATCTAATAATCTAGGTAAAACTCTACCATATCCACTAGAATCGATAATGAATTTTGCGTGAATTTCTCTTAAATTACCGTTTTTATCTTTAATTGTTGTAATAGAATTTTTACCTTCAAATTTTACAGCAATAACTTCAGATTCAAATTCTAAATCAATTCCTTTATTTATAACTTCTTCAGCTAATGTATTGTCAAAATCAGCTCTTGGTACTTGCCAAGTCCAATCCCATCCTTCAGAAAACTTTTTGCTAAAATCAAAAACGCAAATCTCATTTCCACGAATAAATCGTGCACCAAGTTTCTTTTCAAAATTCATTTTATCTAAAGCAGGAAATAATCCAGCTTCATCAAAATGATCCATTACTCTTGGGATTAAACTTTCTCCAACTACAAGTCTGGGAAATTTAGTTTTTTCAACTACTTTAACTTTAACGTTATTGTTGTGCAAGTATGAAGCAGATACGCAACCAGATGGTCCAGCACCAATTACTAGAACATCAATGAATTCTTGTGTCATATTTTTCTTTTTTGTTTGTAAGAATATGTTACCTTTGACGCTTCAAATTTAATCACATATTTTTTATTTATGCATAAATTGTTTGTGATTTTTCAAATAAATTTAAAGTATTAATAATGAGCACGTTAAACGAGTATC
The DNA here is from genome assembly GCF_023151265.1 of Flavobacterium sp. Lineage (GTDB taxonomy): Bacteria > Bacteroidota > Bacteroidia > Flavobacteriales > Flavobacteriaceae > Flavobacterium. The sequence goes on along the minus strand of NZ_JAKLJH010000011.1, from coordinate 6,991 downwards.
TGTCTATTGAAGATTTTACATCTATAATTTTTAACAACAATAAAGTTGCTGTAAGTGATTCTGTTATCAAAAGAGTTGAAGAAAGTTTTGACTTTTTAAAGGAATTTTCTGGTAATAAAGTAATTTATGGTGTAAATACTGGTTTTGGTCCAATGGCTCAATACAGAATTAAAGACGAAGACAGATTACAATTGCAATACAATTTAATTAGAAGTCATTCATCAGGAACTGGAAAGCCAATAAGTCCAATTAACGTAAAAGCGATAATTCTAGCTCGATTAAACACACTTTCTTTAGGTAATTCTGGAGTTCATCCTTCAGTTATCCATTTAATGAAAGAATTTTTAAATAGAGATATTACGCCTTTGATTTTTGAACACGGTGGAGTAGGTGCAAGTGGCGATTTAGTGCAATTAGCGCATTTAGCATTAACACTAATTGGTGAAGGTGAAGTGTTTTACAAAGGAGAAAGACGTGCTACAAAAGAAGTTTTTGAAATTGAAAAATTAGAACCAATTAAAGTTGAAATTCGTGAAGGTTTAGCTTTAATGAACGGAACTTCCGTAATGACAGGTATTGGAATTGTTAATGTGCATAATTCAAGAAAAGTACTAGATTGGTCTGTTAAATGTTCTTGTGCAATCAACGAAATTGTAAAAGCTTATGACGATCACCTTTCATTTGAATTAAATAATACGAAGAAACATTTTGGTCAACAAGAAATCGCGAAACTTATGCGCGATAACTTATCAGACAGTACTTTAGTTAGAAAAAGAGAAGACCATTTATATTCAGGAAATAACAACGAAGATGTATTTAAAGAAAAAGTACAAGAATATTATTCATTACGTTGTGTTCCGCAAATTTTAGGACCTGTCTTAGATACTATAAATTATACATCTCAAGTTCTAGAAAACGAAATTAACTCGGCAAACGATAATCCAATTGTTGATGTTAAAAACAAACACGTTTATCATGGTGGAAATTTTCACGGAGATTACATTTCTCTAGAAATGGATAAATTGAAAATTGTAATTGCGAAATTAACTATGTTATCTGAACGTCAATTAAACTATTTATTAAACTCTAAATTAAACGAAATTTTGCCTCCTTTCGTAAATTTAGGTGTTTTAGGATTTAATTTCGGAATGCAAGGTGTTCAATTTACTGCTACTTCAACAACTGCAGAAAGTCAAATGCTTTCTAATCCAATGTATGTGCATAGTATTCCTAACAATAATGACAACCAAGATATTGTTAGTATGGGTACAAATGCGGCAGTAATTGCAAGTAAAGTAATCGAAAATGCATTTGAAGTTTTAGCTATTGAGTTAATTACAATTGTTCAAGCTATTGATGCATTAAATTATAAAAACGAAATATCTTCTGTAACTCGAAAAATGTATGATGATATCAGAACTATCGTACCAGAATTTAAAGAAGATCAAATTATGTATCCTATAGTTCAAAAAGTAAAAGATTATTTGATGCAATAATTTATTTTCCAAAAATTTTATTATTTCACAATAAATTTTAAATTGCTTAAAATTATAATCTACTCTACAATGAAAAAGTATTTATTATTATTCTTATTTAGTCAAATTTTTTATGCTCAAGAAAATGCTCTTGTAAAGCAGAACGATAAATTTGGTTATATCAGCAAAACAGGAAATTTCAGCATTGAACCTCAATATAAAGTGGCTAAAAACTTTTCTGATGGTTTGGCAGCAGTTGAAAAAGATGGAAAATGGGGTTTTATCAATTCTAAAGGTGAAATGGTCATTGCTCCTACATATTCTAATGCTAAATATTTTAATAGTGGAATTTGTGTTGTTGAGAAAGATAAAAAATGGTTCTACATTAATAAAAAAGGTGAAGAATTAAAAATGCCAGCTTCTGATAAAGTATATGATTTTGAATATGGAGTTGCTTTCATTAAAGTAAATGATAAAGTAGGGCTAATTAATCCAAAAGGTGAAATTATCGTTCAACCAACCTATCAAGTAATAAAATCGTTTGAAAATGGTTTTGCAAAAGTAAAACTAAATGATAAATGGGGAATTATCGATAACAAAGGAAAGCTAGTTATTGAAACCATTTATGATGAGGTTGGAAGTTACTACAAGAACATCACTTGGGCTCGTTTAGGAACAGCTTTTGGTTTAGTAATCGCAAATAAATTTCAAGCAATTGATGGTGTAGATAAGATTTGGGATTTCCTATATCAAGATGTTACTTATGCTAGAAAAAATGATAAAATTGGATTCATCGATTTAAAAGGAAACTGGATTATCGAACCAAAATACGACAAAGCAAAAGCATTTCATAAAAATTTAGCACCTGTTTGTATCAACAAAAAATGGGGTTATGTTAATTTAAAAGGCGAAGTTATTATTGGATTAAGCTATCCAGATGCAGAAATTTTTAGTAAAGATGGATTAGCTCCAGTTAAAATTAAAGAATGGGGTTTTATTGATGAAACTGGTAAATTAGTAATTCAAGCCGATTACCAAATCACAGCAGGAGGTTTAGCTTCTATGTTTAAAGAAGATGATAAAGGATTTGTTAATGGTTTGGCAAGAGTTAAACATAAAGGAAAATGGGGTTTTATCACAAAAGAAGGAAAAGTATTAGGTGATAAATGGTTTGATAACGCAGAATTATTTCAATAAAAAATAAATTATGAAGTGTGCATTAGTTACAGGTGGATCAAGAGGAATTGGAAGTGCAATTTGTAAGAAATTAGCAGAATCTAAAGAATATCATATATTAATCAATTATCAATCAAATGTTGAAGCAGCTGAAAAAACATTAGAAGTTGTAAAAGAAAATGGTTCAACAGGAGAGATTATTAAATTTAATGTTTCGGATGCAGAAGAAGTAAAAGAAGCATTAACAAATTGGCAAGAAGCAAATCCAACAGCCGTAGTTGAAGTCATTGTAAACAATGCCGGAATTACCAGAGATGGTTTATTTATGTGGATGTCTTATGAAGATTGGAATAACGTAATCAACACAAGTTTGAATGGTTTTTTCAATGTAACTAACTTTTTTATTCAGAAAATGTTACGCAACAAATATGGTAGAATTGTAAATATGGTTTCAGTTTCTGGGGTAAAAGGAACTCCAGGGCAAACTAATTATTCTGCCGCAAAAGGAGCTGTAGTTGCAGCAACAAAAGCATTGGCACAAGAAGTTGCTAAAAGAAATATAACCGTAAATGCTGTAGCCCCAGGATTTATTAGAACCGATATGACTGGTGAATTAGACGAAAAAGAATTGATAAAAATGATTCCAGTAAACCGTTTTGGAGAAGCAGAAGAAGTAGCCGATTTAGTTGGTTTCTTAACTTCTAAAAAAGCAGGTTACATTACAGGCGAAGTTATCAATATTAATGGTGGAATTTATTCATAAAAATTAGCTATGAGCAGAAGAGTTGTTATTACTGGAATGGGAATTTATTCTTGTATTGGTACTTCAATAGAAGAAGTAAAGCAATCTTTATATGAAGGCAAATCAGGAATTATTTTTGATGAAGAACGAAAAGAATTCGGGTTTCAATCTGCATTAACAGGTAGTGTTCCTAAACCTGATTTAAAAAATCATTTAAGCCGAAGACAAAGAGTTAGTATTGGTGAAGAAACTGAATATGCTTATTTAGCTACTATTGAAGCATTAAAAAATGCTAAAATAGATGATGCTTTTTTTGATGAAAATGAAGTGGGTATTTTGTACGGAAACGACAGTGTTTCTAAAGCCATTATTGATGCAATTGATATTGTAAGAGAAAAAAAAGACACCGCTTTAATTGGTTCAGGAGCTATTTTTAAGTCAATGAATTCAACGGTTACCATGAATTTATCTACGATATTTAGATTACGTGGTGTAAACATGACAATTAGCGCAGCTTGTGCTAGTGGTTCGCATTCTGTAGGTTTGGCTTATCTTTTAATAAGTAGTGGTTTACAAGATATTGTTATTAGTGGTGGAGCGCAAGAAATTAATAAATATGCCATGTCAAGTTTTGACGGACTTGGTGTTTTTTCGCCAGATGAAGCAAATCCAACAAAAGCATCAAGACCATTTGATGCTAGTAGAAATGGTTTAGTTCCAAGTGGTGGTGGTGCAACATTAATTATTGAAAGTTACGAATCTGCTATAAAAAGAGGTGCGCCTATTTTAGCCGAAATCATTGGTTACGGATTTTCTTCAAACGGAGGTCATATTTCAACTCCAAACGTTGAAGGACCAGCAACAGCAATGAAAAGAGCGCTTGCGCAAGCAAATATTGATCCGTCTGAAGTTGGTTATATTAATGCTCATGCAACATCAACTCCTTTAGGTGATGCAAACGAAGCAAAAGCAATTTTAGAAGTTTTTGGAGAAAATGGTCCTCATGTTAGTTCTACAAAATCTATGACAGGTCATGAGTGTTGGATGGCTGGTGCAAGCGAAATAATTTACTCCACAATTATGATGCAAAATGATTTCATAGCTCCTAATATAAACTTCGAAAATCCTGATGAAGATTCAAAAAAATTAAATATTGCAGCAAAAACAATAAATAAGAAATTTGATGTATATTTGTCAAATTCTTTTGGATTTGGTGGAACAAATTCAGCAATTGTAGTTAAAAAAATAGAAAGTTAAAAAGATTATGGCAATCGAAGAAATTATTGAAAAGGTAAATGAGATTTTTGTTGATGAATTTGAAGTAGATGGTGATGTAATTTCCCCAGAATTAAATTTAAAAGATACTCTTGGTTTAGATAGTTTAGATTATGTAGATTTAGTTGTTGCAATTGAATCAAATTTTGGA
>NZ_JAKLJH010000011.1:0-2140 GCF_023151265.1 Flavobacterium sp. | reverse complement strand
TTTTGGAGTAAAATTAGGTGAAGCAGACTTCGTTGGAATTGCTTCTTTTCAAGATTTTTATAATTTAATAGATACTAAAATCCAGAACGGTAATAAATAAAATATCATGAGTCAGTGGGATGGAAAATCTAAAGGTACTGTACTTGGATATAAAATATTCGTTTTTTGTATAAAAAAGCTCGGAATTAAAGCAGCTTACACTGTTTTGGTTTTTGTAGCTTTTTATTATTTTATATTCTTAAAAGAGAGTAACAAACAAATATTCTATTATTTTCACGAAAGGCTTAATTATTCTTATTTTAAAGCTAAATTAATGGTCTTTAAAAGTTATTTTACTTTTGGACAAACCATTATTGACAAGACAGCTATTTCTGCAGGATTAAGAAAAAAATTCACTTACGAGTTTGACGGTATTGATATCTTAAAAGAATTGCAAGCTCAAAAAAAAGGTGGAGTATTAATAAGTGCTCATATTGGAAATTTTGAAATTGCAGAACATTTTTTTGGCGATATAAATTTTGATTGTCAAATAAATCTTGTTACTACAGATAGAGAACATTCGGCTATAAAGCAATATTTAGATAGTGTTACTCAAAAATCATCCATAAAATTTATTCTAATTAAAGACGATTTATCTCATATTTATGAAATTAATGGGGCGTTAGCAAACAATGAATTAGTATGTTTTACCGGAGATAGATATTTTGAAGGAACAAAAGTAATGAGAGAAACTCTTTTAGGAAAAGAAGCAAGTTTTCCATCTGGTCCTTTCTTAATTGCTTCAAGATTAAATGTTCCTGTAGTGTTTGTTTATGTAATGAAAGAAGCTAACTTGCATTATCATCTTTATACGAGACAATCAAATGCAAAACATAGAGACGAAAAAGCACTTCTAAAATCATACACTGAAAGCCTAGAAAGTATGTTGAAAAAATATCCTTTACAATGGTTCAATTATTTTGATTTTTGGAAATAAATAGTAATAATTAAAGGCAAAATTGTATTTTTCAGTTATTGCTATGTTGAAATAATGGAAAAATTTGATGCAATTGTTATAGGTTCTGGAGCTGGTGGATTATCTACCGCTTTATGTTTGGCTCGAAGTGGTCAAAAAGTTTTAGTGTTAGAACAACATTATGTTCCAGGAGGATGGTGTCATAGTTTTACGTTAAACGGGCAACGTTTTAGTCCAGGCGTTCATTACATTGGTTTGCTCGATGAAGGTCAATCAACAAATGATTTATACAAAGGTTTAGGAATTGCAAACGACTTAACCTTTTTTAGAATGAACAAAAACGGTTATGATCATTGCATAATAGGAAACCAAAAATTTGATTTACCAGCAGGAATTGATAACCTTCAAAATAAATTAATTGAAGCATTTCCTAAAGAAGAAAAAAATATCAAAGAGTACCTTTCTTTAATCCAAAAAGTAAATTACGAACTTCAATTGATGCCAAAATTAAAAGGTTTATGGCAAAAAATCACCGTTCCTTTTCGCACAAAACATTTTGGTAAATTTGCTCTTTTTAGCTTAAAACGCGTAATAGGTTGGCATATTAAAGATCCAATGCTTCAAGCTATTTTAAATGCACAATGTGGCGATCATGGTTTGCCGCCTTCTCAAGCTTGTTTTCCTGTTCACTGTTCAGTAATGAATCATTATTTTGATGGTGGATTTTACCCAATGGGTGGCGGAAGTAGCATAGTTAAAGCCATGACCAGTAAAATTAAAAGTTATGGTGGCGAAATAAGAGTAAGTCAAAAAGTGGCTAAAATTATTGTTGAAAATAACCAAGCAAAAGGAGTGCTTTTAGTAACAGGAGAAACCATTTTGGCAAATACAATAGTTTCAAATGCCGATCCATCAATCACTTATTTAAAATTAATTGGTAAAGAAAATATCAGTAAAAAATTAGAAAAGAAACTTTCTAAAACAAAATATTCAGTAACTTCTATAATTATGTTTTTAACACTTGAAGTAGATGTTACAAAATACGGAATAGACTCGGGTAATATTTGGAAATTTAAAGATGAAAATGTAGACGATCATTTTGAAACTTTAACTAAAGGAAATATTATTGAAGGAGATAAATTTCCAGCGCTATTTATTAGTTGTACCACGCTTAAAGATCCAATG
>NZ_JAKLJH010000209.1 GCF_023151265.1 Flavobacterium sp. | reverse complement strand
ATGGATTGTCTACTTCGCGTAAGCCTGAACCTTGCATTTCGTAAATGCCTAATTCGGCAGTAGAACCAAAACGGTTTTTTAACGAACGTAAAATGCGGTACACGTGATTTCTATCGCCTTCAAATTGTAAAACGGTATCGACCATGTGTTCTAAAATCTTTGGTCCAGCAATAGTTCCGTCTTTGGTTATGTGTCCAATTAAAAGTACGGGTGTATTGGTTTCTTTGGCAAATTTTATCAACTCAGCCGTACATTCTCTAATCTGAGAAATACTTCCCGCAGAGGATTCAATATAATCCGTATGCAAGGTTTGAATCGAATCGATAATCACAATATCGGGTTCAATTTCCAAAATTTGACGGAAGATATTTTGGGTTTTGGTTTCGGTTAAAATGTAGCAATTATCGCCATTAGAAGTAATGCGTTCGGCACGCATTTTTATCTGTTTTTGGCTTTCTTCTCCCGAAACGTAAAGGGTTTTGTAGGGTAATTTTAAAGCAATTTGTAATAGCAATGTACTTTTTCCAATTCCTGGTTCGCCACCTAACAACGTAAGAGAACCCGGAACCAATCCGCCACCCAAAACCCGATTCAACTCGTTATCTGTCGTGTTCAATCGGATTTCTTGTGCGGTGTCTATTTCTTTTACAAGTAAAGGTTTAGTTGCGGCTTTTGAAGTTGCGGTTGTGGTTTTCCAAGCTACTTTTTCTTCTTTTTGAACCAATTCTTCAACAATGGTATTCCATTCTTTACAAGCGTTACATTGCCCTTGCCATTTTGAATATTGGGTGCCACAATTTTGGCAAAAGAAAGCCGTTTTTACTTTACTCATTTTGTTTTATTCCTGTTTTTCTGTTGGTTCTTCTGTTGGAGTTTCCGCTGGAACTTCTGCTGGAGCCTCTTCAGTTGGTTTGTCTGGTTTTCCTTTTAAAGCTTCTGCACGATTTAGCATGAAATCTTTAGTTAATTCACGAATTGCTTCTTGTGTAAAAGCTTTTTGATAGGTTTTAATTGCTCTTTTGTAGTTACCTGTTTTTTCGTAATACACAGCTTCGTGATACGTTCCTAAAGTGGTTTTAGGGTAATGTTTATTAGCGTAATCACTTAAAGGAAGTAACTCATTATAGGCTTTGTTTTTCATGATTGCTGCTTCAATAGCTTTAAAGTCAGATAATCTTGGTTTCATTTTAAAGCCGAAACGTTTTTCTAATTCGTCATATTTGGCAATTAAATAATCGGTGTAACCTGCATCTAATTTTAAAATTTTATCTTGAAATTCCACCATAGAAATCGGTTGGTAACCATCAAAAATAAAATAAATAGCATTTGGCACCGCTTTAGCAACTAATGAATAATGCGAAGCGCCTTTGAAAGCATCGTTTTGATATTTAAAAGTAGCATTTGGAATAGCTTTGATATTAGCATCTAATTCTGCTGCTTTTTCGTTGATTTCTTTTAAATCACCTTCTCCTGTTGCTTGATAATAGAAAACAGGTTTGGTCATTTTAGCCAAACGTTCTGCTACACGTTTTTCCATTTCTGGAGCCATTTCTGGAGCTAACGAAATGTAAGCGTTGAAAATCGGATTATCTTTGTACAAATAAAAGTTCAAGAAACCGGCAGTTGTGTCATGTCCAGCAACCATTCGGAAAGGAATAGTGCGATACGTTTTGTCTACATAAGGATATAGTTCTTGTCCAATGAATTCAAAGAAATTTGCTCCTGTACCAGAAGGAAATCCCGCCTCGTCAAATTCACTATCTGCAAAACGAGTTTCGCCATAATTTTGATTTACAGCGATGATGATCATTTCTGGTAAATCGTCCCAATAAGCGCCATATTTTAGAATTCCTTCAAAAGGATCTAGTAGGTATTCGCCATCTAAAATTAATAAAGTTGGGTAGCTTTTTTCTGGGCTAGTTGCGTATGATGGTGGTGTTACAACCGTAAAAGTTCGTGTGCCTAATTTCTTAGATTCGATGGTTTCTGGTGTACGCTGTGCAAATAGACATGACGATACCAGTAAAGCAAAAAGGAAAAGTTTGGTTTTCATTTTAAATAGTTTGGTTAAATAGATTAGCAATTTACTAATTTATTTTTTATTTAAAATAGGTAAAAGCAAATAAGATAATAATCCTAAGAAAATGGTTAAAAGTGTTTGAGAAACCCAGATTAAATAACCAAAAGCAGTTCCAATTCCTTCCGAAATTCCGTACAAGCTTAAAATAGAAGCTACCGCTAAAGGATAAGCGCCTAATCCGCCATTTGTAAATCCTACAGCTAGTGTTCCGAAAATAAATCCCATCACTACAACATCAAAACTAATATCAGCTGTTTCAGGTAGGGCAAAAATGGTTACATAAAACATCGCTAAGTAAGAAAACCAAATAAAGAATGAATGAAAAATATACTTCCATTTGTCTTTCATTTTTAAGATGCTTTGCATTCCTTCGATTAATCCTGAAAGTTTTTGTTTTAGTTTTAAAATGATTTTCCATTCGGCATAAATCCAAACGAGAATAAAAATGATAAATAAAACAATTCCTAAAACTCCAGTCCAAATTAAAGTCTCAAATTCTACCCCGTTA